>CAITXW010000335.1 GCA_903896425.1 uncultured beta proteobacterium
ACCGCGGTCAAGGAAACGATTGACCCCACGCTCAACTTCCGCTGGTCCTGCCACATGGCAGTCTGCGGCAGCTGCGGCATGATGGTCAACGGTGAGCCCAAACTTTCGTGCCACGCGTTCCTGCGCTCTTACGAAGGCGTGATCCGGGTTGAGCCACTGGCCAACTTCCCGATCGAGCGTGATCTGGTCACTGTAGCTGACGATTTCATCGAGAAACTCAAACGCGTCAAACCCTATCTGATCCCCAAGGAAAAGAAGAGTATTGAACAGGGCGAGTACAAGCAAACCCCGGCGCAACTGATGAAGTACCGCCAGTTTTCGATGTGCATCAACTGCATGTTGTGCTACGCGGCATGCCCAGAATATGCGCTGCAGCCCAAGTTCATTGGCCCGGCCGCGATCGCTCTGGCACATCGTTACAACCAGGACTCGCGCGACGGTGGTCGCGATGAGCGCCAGGAAGTCATTGCCACCAACGAGGGCGTGTGGGAATGCTCGTTCGTCGGCGCCTGCTCCGAAGTGTGTCCGAAAGCCGTTGATCCGGCTGGCGCGCTGCAGCAGGTCAAGGTCGCCAGCACCATTGACTGGTTCAAGGAACATCTGTTACCAGGAGGCGCAAAATGAGCCGTAAACCCTACGTCCGCCCGGTCTCCAAGACCGGCTGGTTTCTGAAGCAACCACGCTATATGCGCTACATGTCGCGTGAAGTGACCTGCATTTTCATCGGCGCCTTGGCGCTGGTGATGGTTTGCGCTGTTGAGCGCCTGTCCAATGGACAGGGCGCTTTCGATGCTTTCCTGGCAGCGCTCAAAGGCCCCATGAGTTTCCTCGGCTTTGCCCTCATCCTGGCTTTTGCCGTCCACAACGCGACCAACTGGTTCAACGTCACGCCCAAGGCGATGCCGGTGCAGATCGGTGAAGAGTTCCTCGATGGCAAGTACATTGTTGGCGCTCACTACGCGGTATGGATCGTTGCCACGCTGGTGGTCTTGTTCTTCGCAGGAGTGCTGTAACCATGGCCAAGTCGAATAAACCGATCTTCTGGAGCCTGTTCGCCGCTGGCGGCACGCTGGCAGCCTTTCTGGCGCCGGTGCTGGCGCTGCTGTTCGTCATGCTCTCTCTGGGCCACGCGCCAGACCTGCTGAGCTACGCCAAGTTGCACGCTTTCGCCGCGCACTGGTTTGGCAAGCTGTTCCTGCTGGGCGTGATCACGCTGTTCCTTTGGCATGCTGCGCACCGTCTGCGCGTGACCGTCTTTGACTTTGGCCTGCGCCAGGACTCGGTGGTCGCCGTCGTCGTCTATCTGGTAGCTGCCGCCGGCACCATCAGCACAGCACTGAGCCTGTTTCGCATCTGAGTGGTATCCTCTGGCTTTAAATCAAACCCGTCGCACACAGCGACGGGCGCCCCTTCGGGGGCATTTTTTTTAAGGTCACCGTGAGCCCGAAAGAATCTGCCAGCCTGTCTGTCCCCGCAACCGTTCCTGTTCCTGACTATCTGGAAAAGACCTATTGGTGGGCTTACGTCCATCCGAACGCGGTGCGCGTCTTTGAACGCCAGTGGCTGGTCAACCTGATTCTGTGGGGTAATTTTGCAAAACTGCGCGATGCAGCACTGCAGGAACTCGGTGCCGTCGTCAACGGTAAGGTTCTGCAGGTCGCCTGCGTCTATGGCAACTTCACCGAATATCTCGTCAAGCGCCTGGGGCCACAGGGACACCTCGACGTGATCGACGTTGCGCCGGTCCAGATCCAGAATCTGCATGCCAAGCTCAAGGATGCGCGCCAGGTCACGGTGCAGCGCCAGGACTCCAACAATCTGCAGTTCGAAGACGCCAGTCGCGACGCCGTTGTCGTGTTCTTTCTGCTGCATGAGCAACCCGCCGATGTCCGGCAAAAAACCATCGCTGAGGCCCTGCGCGTCACCAAGCCGGGCGGCAAAATCATTTTTGTCGATTACCACCGCCCTGTGGCGATCAACCCGTTTCGCTACATCATGGTGCCGATCCTGACCACGCTCGAACCCTTTGCCATGGACATCTGGCGCAACGAGATCACCGACTGGCTGCCCGCCGGTGTGACGCCCGCAGGCGTTGAGAAACAAACCTATTTCGGTGGCCTGTACCAGAAGGTCGTCATCACCCGTTAAGGCTCAGGCGATTCTCTCGAGAATCAGCACGCCAAAGAAACCGAAGCCGGCGATCAGCACCCATTTGAGGGTGAGCAGACCGTAGCGCTTGAAGCGCTCCTGCCCGGTGGCGGTGTAGAAGACGAACGACACGATGGCCCCCAGCAGCAGCAAGAGGATGAGCCAGCGAAACAGCAGCATGAGGTGTTTCCTTGTCGCTTACCAGGCCGGCGCCAGTTGCGCAAAACCGCGCGGCGCCTGCTTCTCGTTGTCAAAACTCACGATCTCCCAGGCATCGGTGTGCAACAACAATTCGCGCAGCAACTTGTTGTTGAGGGCGTGGCCGGAGCGAAAGGCACTGTAACTGGCCAGCAGCGGTTTGCCGATCAGGTACAGGTCGCCCATGGCGTCGAGGATCTTGTGTTTGACGAACTCGTCGTCATAGCGCAGCCCATCCGAATTAAGCACCTTGTAGTCGTCCATCACGATCGCGTTGTCAAGTCCACCGCCCAAGGCCAGCCCATTGGCGCGCATCATCTCCACGTCCTTGGTAAAGCCGAAGGTGCGCGCACGCGCGATGTCTCGGGCGTAGGAACCCGTGCTCATGTCAAAGCAGACGCTCTGGCCGGTGACGTCCACTGCCGGGTGATCGAAGTCGATCTCGAAGCTGAGCTTGTAGCCATGGTAGGGCTCGAGCCGCGCCCACTTCTCCTGAGCCCCCTGCCCTTCGCGCACCGCCACGGCACGGGTGACACGGATGAAACGGCGCGGTGCATTTTGCAGAACGATGCCGGCGCTTTGCAGCAGAAAGACAAACGAAGCCGCCGAGCCGTCCAGGATCGGCATCTCCTCGCCGCTGATGTCCACGTACATGTTGTCAACACCAAGGCCGGCGCAGGCCGACATCAGATGCTCGACCGTGTTCACCTTGACATTACCCTTTGACAGGGTGGAGGCCAGTCGCGTATCCGTCACCGCCTCGGCCGAGACTGCAATGTCCACCGGCTCGGGCAGATCAACACGCCGGAACACAATGCCGGTATCAGGTTGCGCCGGGCGCAGCGTGAGTTCGACACGCTGGCCACTGTGCAACCCGACGCCGACGGCGTGGGTCAGGGATTTGAGGGTTCGTTGTTGCAGCACAGCTTGATTTTACTAATCCGCTTGTTTGCGCAGGAATGCGGGGATTTCAAAGTCATCCATGCCGCCGGAAGCCAGCGCATCGACCTTGGCAGCAGCCTGCGTGCGGTCACGCGTGCGCCAGACGCTTGGCGTGCTCATCGAGCCGTAGTCGGGTTGGGCACGGCCAATGGCGTTGTTAGCCATCATGCTGGTGGGCTGATTCACGTTGGTCGGCGTGTCCAGAGTCGGGATCTGGAACGGCACATCGTGGGTGCCGGTGCGCACCTGTACCTGCGGCGCACTTTGCGTCACGATCAGTTTCGGACGCGCACCCTGGCGGCTCAGTCCCGTGGCCACCACGGTAACGCGAATCTGGTCGTCCAGACTGTCGTCATAGGCAGTGCCGTAGATCACATGGGCGTCGGGTGAGGCGTAGGCGCGGATCGTGTTCATCGCCAGCTTGGACTCGCTGAGCTTGAGCGAGCCCTTGGCTGCCGTGATCAGCACCAGCACGCCCTTGGCGCCGGAGAGATCGATGCCTTCGAGCAGCGGGCAAGCCACGGCCTGCTCGGCCGCGATGCGGGCGCGGTCCGGGCCCGAGGCAATCGCAGTGCCCATCATGGCCTTGCCGGGCTCACCCATCACGGTGCGCACGTCTTCAAAGTCAACATTGACGTGGCCCGGCACATTGATGATTTCAGCGATGCCGCCAACCGCGTTCTTGAGCACGTCATTGGCATGGGCAAATGCCTGGTCCTGCGTGATGTCGTCACCCAGCACTTCGAGCAACTTCTCGTTGAGGACCACGATCAGCGAATCGACGTTGGCCTCCAACTCGGTCAAGCCGGCATCCGCATTGCTCATGCGCCGGCCGCCTTCAAACTCGAAGGGCTTGGTCACCACGCCCACCGTGAGAATGCCCATCTCACGCGCCAGGCGCGCAATCACGGGCGCCGCGCCGGTCCCGGTGCCACCGCCCATGCCGGCCGTGATGAAGAGCATGTGCGCACCTTCTATCGCAGCGCGGATGTCGTCCACTGCCAGTTCTGCCGCTTCGCGACCGCGTTCGGGTTTGCTGCCGGCGCCCAGACCGCTGCTGCCAAGCTGGATCGTGCGGTGCGCCGAACTGCGGCCCAGCGCCTGCGCGTCGGTATTGGCGCAAACGAACTCAACGCCCTGCACTGCGGAAGCGATCATGTGCGCCACGGCGTTGCCGCCGCCGCCGCCGATCCCGATCACCTTGATCTGGGTGCCCTGGTTGAACGTGACGTCTTCAATCATTTCGATGGCCATTTTTTTCTCCTGAGATTCCAATAAAGTTAAACAGTTGCCGTTGTGGTTCAAATCTTCTTATTCGTTGCATTAAGAGGGCGGATCCATGCATCGCCAATGCCAGTGCGACATTTGAGTGGGCCAGACGTTCTTCGAAGTCGTAAAGGTAGGCATCAGAAGTTCCCCACAAACCAATCTTTGACCTGGCCGAATGCGGTCTTCATGGAGCCCGCTTTCTGCGCCACCTTGAAGCCACGCAGCCGTGCCAGTCGCGCTTCTTCCAGCAGACCCATGACGGTGGCGGCGCGCGGTTGCGCCACCATGTCCGACAGCGCCCCGCTGTATTTCGGGAAGCCACGGCGCACCGGTTTGAGGAAGATGTCCTCCCCCAACTCCACCATGCCGGGCATGATGCAACTGCCGCCGGTGAGCACGATGCCGCTGGAGAGCATCTCCTCGAAACCGGACTCGCGCATGACCTGGTGCACCAGTGAAAAAATCTCTTCGACGCGCGGCTCGATGACGCCGGCGAGCGCCTGGCGACTGAGCATGCGCGGACCGCGGTCACCCAAGCCCGGCACTTCAACCTGCGAATCGGGATCGGCCAATAATTGCTTGGCGTAGCCACTCTCGACCTTGATGTCTTCGGCGTCCTTGGTCGGCGTGCGCAGCGCCATCGCGATGTCGCTGGTGATCAGGTCGCCGGCGATTGGAATCACCGAGGTGTGGCGAATCGCGCCGTTGGTGAAGATGGCTACGTCCGTGGTTCCCGCGCCAATATCGACCAGTGCCACACCCAACTCACGCTCGTCCTCGGTCAGCACCGACAGGCTGCTGGCCAGCGGATTGAGCATCAGTTGCTCGACCTCCAAACCGCAGCGGCGCACGCACTTGATGATGTTCTCGGCCGCACTCTGGGCGCCGGTGACGATGTGTACTTTGGCCTCCAGGCGGATGCCGCTCATGCCGATCGGCTCCTTCACGTCCTGGCCGTCGATGACAAACTCCTGCGGCTCCACCAGTAGCAGGCGCTGGTCGGTCGAGATATTGATGGCCTTGGCAGTTTCCACCACGCGCGCAATGTCGGCGGCGCTGACTTCGCGGTCCTTGATCGCCACCATGCCGCTCGAATTGAAACCCCGAATGTGGCTGCCGGTGATGCCGGTATAGACCCGCGTAATCTTGCAATCGGCCATCAGCTCGGCTTCTTTCAAGGCCTGCTGAATGCTCTGCACCGTGGTCTCGATGTTGACCACAACACCGCGCTTGAGTCCGTTGCTGGGCGCCAACCCGAGGCCAGCCAGCTTGAGCTCGCCCCCGGGCAGTACCTCGGCCACCACGACCATGACCTTGGCGGTGCCAATGTCCAGCGCTACGACCAGATCTTTGTATTCTTTCGCCATATATTCACCTGTTGCTTGTGTTACCGTTATTTCTTCTGCGCGCCCACCGCGCCAGTCGTGACCCCGCGCAGACGAATGGCATAGCCGTCTTCATGCCGCAGGTCCGCCGACTCCAGCGCCTCGGGCGTGCGACCGTAACGCGATGTCACCTGGGTCAGCGTCTTGAGGAAGCGCTGTGTGCGCTCCAACACCTCAGCCGCCGATCCACTGCCGAGTTCAAAGGCGGCACCACTATCAAGGCGCACGCGCCAGCCGCCACGGCCGCTGAGTTCAAGTTGTTCAATCACCATGTCCATGCCCTCAAACAAAGGCTGCAAGGTCTGGTACATCGCCAGCACTGCCGTCCCCTGGCCTTCAGGTCCGTTCAAGCGCGGCAGATCGGCTTGCTCAACTTCTTCGACATTGGCTTCAAATACTTCACCAAAATTGTTGAGCAGGCGCGAGTCGCCTTCCTGACCCCAATAGGCGAACGCCTTGTGCTCCTGCAACACGACCTTGAGGCGATTCGGGAACTCGCGTCGCACCACGGCCTTGCGCACCCAGGGCAGCGCTTCGAACGCCAGCCGCGCGCGCTCCAGATCCATTGTGAAAAAAGTGCCACTGAGCTGTGACGCAACATTGGCGCGCAGCGTGACTGCGTTGCTGTGCGCAACCTCGCCGGTGACGGCAATGGCGCGCACTGAAAATACCGGATGCTGCGAAACCCAGGCCGCCAAGCTGCCCGCAATCAGCAGTGCAAAAACCAGGAACAGGACCGAAGCCATCATGTTCATGAGTTTCACATCGACCGGCACCGGCAGGCTGTCTGTCATGCAGGCCCCCCGACTTGTTCAACGCTGCAATCCAGCGCCGCATGCTGCAGCACTTCCAGGCACAACGCCGGGTAATCGATGCCGGCGGCCCGGGCCGCCATCGGCACCAGCGAATGCCCGGTCATGCCAGGCGAGGTATTGATTTCCAGCAGATAGGGCTTGCGTGTGGCGGCGTCAATCATGACATCGGCACGCGCCCAGCCGCGACAGCCCAGCACGCGGTAGGCATCGAGCACCATGGCCTGGATACGCGCTTCCTCGCCCACCGGCAAACCGCAGGGAACCAGGTACTGCGTGGTGTCGGTGAAGTACTTGTTCTGATAGTCGTAGTTGCCCTCCAGTGCCACGATGCGAATCACCGGTAAGGCACGGGCCGCTGCGCCGGTACCAAGGACTGCAATCGTTACCTCATCACCCTGGATGAACTGTTCGCACAACACCTCCGGGTCATGACCGGCGGCCAGCGCATAGGCGCTGGCACACTGCGCCAGATCCGTGACCTTGGTCAGACCGATGGTGGATCCCTCGCGCGAAGGCTTGACGATCATCGGGCTGCCCAGCGCGGCAAAGGCCTGCTCAGTGGCGGCTGCGCTGTCAACCTGGCGCCACGCCGGTGTGGCCAGACCTTCGGCACGCCAGATGCGTTTGGTCATGACCTTGTCGATCGCAATGCTCGATGCCATGACACCGGAGCCGGTGTAGGGGATACCCAGCAATTCAAGCGCACCCTGCACCGTGCCGTCCTCGCCAAAGCGCCCATGCAGCGCGATGAAACAGCGCGCGAAACCTTCACGCTTAAGGTCGAGCAAATCACGCTGTGCCGGGTCAAAGGCATGGGCATCAACACCTTTTGAGCGCAGTGCCTGCAACACGCCCTGGCCCGACATCAACGAGATTTCGCGCTCGGCCGAGGCGCCGCCCATTAATACAGCTGTCTTTTCGTTTTTCATATCGAATGCATTCATGAGCTTTGTCCTTCCTGCGCGAGTTCCAGCACCCGCGCCGGCACGGCGCCGATGGATCCGGCACCCATGCACAGCACCACATCACCGGCACGCGCCTGCTCCAAAATGACCTGCGCCATATCCGTGATTTGATCGACAAACAGCGGCGCAATCTGCCCGGCACGCTGCAGCGCCTGCGCCAGGGCTCGCCCATCGGCGCCGGCAATCGGCGACTCGCCAGCGCCATAGACTTCGGCCAGCAACACCGCATCGGCCTGCGCCATGACCTTGACGAAATCATCGAAGCAGTCACGGGTGCGGGTGTAGCGATGCGGCTGAAACGCCAGCAACAGTCGGCGACCCGCAAAGGCACCACGCGCAGCGGCCAGCGTGACGGCCATCTCGACCGGGTGGTGGCCATAGTCATCAACCAGTGTGAAAGCACCACCTTGTCGCGCCATCACCTCGCCGTAGCGCTGAAAGCGCCGTCCCACACCCTTGAAACCGGCCAGCGCCGTTTGCACGGCTGTGTCTTCAATGCCGAGTTCCATCGCAACCGCAATTGCCGCCAGCGCGTTGAGCACGTTGTGCTCTCCGGGCAGATTCAGCACCACATCCAGGTCCGGCAGATCGTTGCCGTTGCGACGCTGCACTGTGAAACGCATTTGCCCGTCCACTGCCTGCACGGCCACAGCGCGCACCTGCGCTTCGGCACCAAAACCGTAGCGGGTCATGGGACAGTTCACCTGCGCCACGATGTCACGCACCGCCGCGTCATCGGTGCACAGAATGGCCCGGCCATAGAAAGGCATGCGATGCAGAAAATCGACAAAGGCCTGTTTGAGCCGGCCGAAGTCATGGCCATAGGTCTCCATGTGGTCGGCGTCGATATTGGTCACCACCGCCATCACCGGCAACAGATTCAGGAAGGAAGCGTCCGACTCGTCGGCCTCGACCACGATGTAGTCGCCCTGACCCAGCCTGGCATTGGTCAGCGCGCTGTTAAGGCGACCGCCGATGACGAAGGTCGGGTCCAGACCGGCTTCGGCCAACACGCTGGCGACCAGACTGGTGGTCGTCGTCTTGCCATGCGTGCCGGCGATGGCAATGCCCTGCTTGAGGCGCATCAGTTCCGCCAGCATCAGGGCGCGCGGCACCACGGGAATGTGTTGCGCACGCGCCGCCAGCACTTCCACGTTGTCGGCCTGCACTGCGGTCGAAGTCACCACGACATCGGCACCGCTCACATGGCTGGCGCCATGACCGACAAAGGTCCGCAAGCCCAGCGCCGCGAGGCGCTTGAGCGTGGCGCTGTCGCTCAGATCGGAGCCGCTCACGCTGTAACCCAGGTTGAACAACACTTCGGCAATGCCCGACATGCCGACACCGCCGATGCCCACGAAGTGAATGCGACGCACGGCGTGCTTCATCGCGCCACCTCCTCACATGCCGCAACGACCTGCGCGCTGGCATCGAACTTGGCCAAGGTCCGGGCTTGCAGCGCGCACGCCAGCAGCGCATCGCGATTGATTTTTCGCAGCCAGTCGGCCAGCCATTGCGCCGTCAGTTGCGGCTGGGCCACCAGCCAGGCAGCGCCGCGCCCGACCAGAAAGCGCGCGTTGACGGTCTGGTGGTCGTCCACCGCAAACGGGAATGGAACAAACAGGGCGGCAGCGCCAACGGCAGCGATCTCGGTCACGGTACTGGCGCCGGCGCGGCAGATCACCAGATCGGCATCGGCAAAAGCCTGCGCCGTATCGTCGATGAAGGGCGTGGTCTGCGCTGTCACATCGGCTACCGCGTAGTTGGCACGCAGTGCGTCAATCTGCGCTGCGCCACTTTGATGAAGCACAACCGGCCGGCTCTGCGCCGGCAGCAGCGCCAGCGCCTGCGGCACGATCTCGTTGAGGGCGCGCGCACCCAGACTACCGCCTACCACCAGCAGGCGCAACGGCCCGCTGCGCGTGGCAAAACGCGCCGTTGGCTCCGCCACACCGATGAAAGCGGTGCGCAGCGGATTGCCGATCCAGACACCCTTGCGAATGACATCCGGGAAAGCGGTAAAAACCCGCGTTGCTACTTTGGCCAGCCACTTGTTGGCCATGCCGGCGACCGAATTCTGCTCGTGCAGGATCAAAGGCTTGCGCAGCAACACGCTCATCACGCCAGCCGGGAACGTGATGTAGCCACCCAGCCCCAGCACCACGTCGGGCCGGACCCGGCGCAGCACCTGCAGGCTTTGCCAGCAGGCGCGCAGCAAGCGCCAGGGCAGACCCAGCAGCGAGCCAAGACCTTTGCCACGCACGCCCGAGAAGTTGACCGCCTCAAACGCAAAACCCTGCGCCGGCACCAAACGGCTCTCCATGCTCGGCTGCGCGGCGCTGCCCGTGCCGCCGAGCCAGTGCACACGCCAGCCGCGCTCGCGCAAAGCCTGGGCCACAGCAAGCCCCGGGAAGATATGTCCGCCCGTACCCCCCGCCATCACGAGTGCGACGCGCTGGTTCATACGCGACCCCCGCGCATCATCAAGCGGTTCTCAAAGTCGATGCGCAGCACAACAGCAACGGCCACCAGATTGACCAGAATAGCCGAGCCGCCGTAGCTCATCAGCGGCAGGGTCAGGCCTTTGGTCGGCAGTGCGCCCAGGTTCACACCCATGTTGATGAAGGCCTGAAAACCCATCCAGATACCGACCCCTTGCGCCACCAGACCGGCAAAGACCCGCTCCAGCGCGATCGACTGGCGGCCAATTTGCATCAAGCGCCGTGTGAGCCAGAGAAACAGACCGATCACGCAGATCACGCCGATCAGACCGAACTCTTCGCCAATCACAGCCAGCAGGAAGTCGGTATGCGCCTCCGGCAGCCAGTGCAATTTCTCGACACTGCCACCCAAACCGACGCCGAAAATCTCGCCACGCCCGATCGCAATCAGCGAGTGCGTGAGCTGATAGCCCTTGGCCAGCGCATTCTTTTCGCTCCAGGGATCGAGATAGGAAAAAATGCGTTCGCGCCGCCACTCGCTGAGCGCAATCATCAAACCGAACGCCACCAGCAAGACGGCGACGAGCAAAAAGACCACGCGAACGTTGACACCGCCCAGGAACAAAATGCCCATGGCAATCACCGCGATCACCATGAAAGCGCCCATGTCGGGTTCGGCCAGCAGCAACACACCCACCAGCGCCACCGCCACGCCCATCGGGGCCACTGCTCGCAGAAAACTCTCCTTGACCTCCATCTTGCGCACCATGTAATCGGCGGCGTAGAGCAACACCGAAAACTTGACCAGTTCGGACGGCTGGAACCCGAAAGGCCCCAGCGCAATCCAGCGCCGTGCGCCATAAACAACCTTGCCCACATGCGGAATCAGCACCGCAACCAGCAACACCAGCGAGGCAATAAAGAGCCAGGGCGCAGCCTTCTCCCAGCGCGCCACCGGTACCTGAAATGCCAGCAGCGCAGCAACAAAAGACACCAGCAGCCAGGCCACGTGACGCACCAGGAAATAGGTATGCGTGTACTTGGCAAAGCGCGGGTTTTCCGGCATCGCGATCGAGGCCGAGTACACCATCACCAGGCCCCAGGCCAGCAAGGCCACCGTGACCCACAGCAAAGCCTGGTCGAAACCGACAACGCGTGCCGGCACGCTGACGCTGCTGGCAATACGCGCGCTCACAGCGAAGCCTCCAGTGCCACACCGGCCGCATCGGCCAGTTTCCCGAGCGCCTGCACGAAGACACGTGAGCGGTGTTCGTAGTTGTCGAACATGTCAAAGCTGGCACAGGCCGGCGACATCAGCACAGCGTCCCCCGGCTGGGCCAGCTCACTGGCCGCGCTGACCGCCAGTTCCATCGACGCTGCATCAATCAGGGCACCGCCCGTCGCCTGCAGCGCGGCGCGGATCAAGGGCGCATCGCGTCCGATCAACACCACAGCGCGGGCATGGCGCGCCAGCGGCTGCGCCAGCGGCGAAAAATCCTGCCCCTTGCCTTCACCACCCAGAATGACAATGAGCTTGCGCTCAGACCCGAGCCCGTTCACGGCGGCCACGGCGGCACCGACATTGGTGCCCTTGCTGTCGTCGAAATATTCCACCCCATTGATACTGCCGATGGACTCGACGCGATGCGGCTCGCCCCGGTACTCGCGCAGCCCGTAAAGCATGGGACCGAGGGCGCAGTCTGCCGCACACGCCAGTGCCAGTGCCGCCAGCGCGTTAAGGGCGTTGTGCCGTCCGCGAATGCGCAAGGCATCGGCTGGTATCAGGCGCTGGATGAAGATCTCCGACTCCTGCGTATTGTTGCGTTTCTTGATCGTCTCATCCGCTTCCAGCGCACGCACCAGCCAAACCATGCCATTGACCTCTTCCAGGCCAAAGTCGCCAGGACGCGCCGGCAGGTCGGCGCCAAAAGTGATGTGGGCGCGGATGACCGGACGCTGCACTTTGACGCGCGCCGACCTTGAAGTCGGCACCGCTGCCGCGGGTGGCGGCGGACTGCGCAGGGCCATCACCGCCGCGTCATCGCGGTTGAGCAACAACAATCCGTGCTGGCCAAAAATCCGGGCCTTGGCCTGGACATAGGCTGCCATGCTGCCGTGCCAATCCAGGTGGTCCTGCGTGATGTTGAGTACAGCAGCGGCGCTGGGCTCGAAACTGCTTTCGCCATCAAGCTGAAAACTTGAGAGTTCCAGTACCCAGACCTGTGGCAGCGCATCGGCGTCCAACGCAGCGGACAGGGTGTCAAGCAGAGTCGGGCCGATATTGCCCGCCACCAGCACGCGCTTGCCGGCGCGTTCCACCAGCTGTCCGGTCAGTGCCGTCACCGTCGTCTTGCCGTTGGTGCCGGTCACGGCCAACACCTTGGGTGCGTAATCGCGCGTGGCACGCAGATCGACCAATGCCTGCGCAAACAATGTCAGTTCACCGGCCACCGGGATGCCAAGGGCGCGGGCGGCATCCGCAACAACTGCCACTTCGAGCGGCGTCAAACCCGGACTCTTGAAGACAGCGCGGATAGCGCTGCCTTCGATCAGACCGGCATCGAACGCGCCACTGACGAAGTGCACAGCGGGCAACGCCACTTGCAGCGCAGCGAGTTGCGGCGGCGCGCTGCGCGTGTCGGCCACCGTCACCTGCGCACCACAGCGTGCACACCAACGCGCCATCGCCAGGCCGGATGCACCCAGGCCCAGGATCAGAACGTGTTGGTCGTGCAGCGTGTTCACGGTTACCTTAGCTTCAAGGTGGACAAACCCAGCAGGCACAGCAGCATGGTGATGATCCAGAAGCGCACCACGACCTGTGTCTCCTGCCAGCCGCTTTTCTCGAAATGGTGGTGCAGCGGCGCCATCTTGAGCAGGCGTTGCCCGGTGCCGGTGCGCTTGCGGCTGTACTTGAACCAGCTCACCTGCAGCATGACGGATAGCGCTTCCACGACGAAGATGCCACCCATCACCGCCAGCACAATTTCCTGACGCACGATCACCGCCACCGTGCCCAGCGCGGCGCCCAACGCGAGCGCACCGACGTCGCCCATGAAGACCTGCGCCGGGTGCGTGTTGAACCAGAGAAAGGCCAGACCAGCGCCGCCCATGGCCGAGGTGAAGATCAGCAGTTCACCCGAGCCCGGGATGTGCGGAAAGAACAGGTACTTGGAATAAACGGCGCTGCCGGTGACGTAGGCAAAGACACCCAGACTCGCACCCACCAGTACCACCGGCATGATGGCCAAGCCATCGAGGCCATCGGTCAGGTTCACGGCATTGCTCGAACCCACGATCACGAGGTAAGTCAGGACGACAAAGCCCAGCACCCCGAGCGGGTAGCTGACTTCCTTGATGAAGGGCAGCAGCAGACCGGCCTTGGGTGGCAGGTTCAAATCAAACCCCGACTGCACCCATTTGAAAAAGAGTTCGAGCACGCGCAAATTGGAGCTCTCGGAAATGCTGAACACCAGGTAAAGCGCGGCCAAAAGACCAATCAGCGACTGCCAGAAGTATTTTTCACGCGAGCGCATGCCCTCGGGGTTCTTGTCCACCACCTTGCGCCAGTCATCGACCCAGCCGATGGCGCCAAAGCTCAGTGTGACCACCAGCACAATCCAGACAAAGCGATTGCTCAGATCGGCCCACAGCAGCGTGGCCACCGTGATGCAGAGCAGAATCAGCACACCGCCCATGGTCGGCGTGCCGCTCTTGCTCAGATGCGAAGCCATGCCGTAGCCGCGGATCGGCTGGCCGATCTTCAGTTCGGTCAGGCGACGAATCACCCAGGGACCCGCCAGCAAGCCCATCAACAGAGCCGTCATCGCCGCCATGACGGCGCGCAGGGTCAGGTACTGGAAGACCCGCAGGAAGCCCAGTTCGGGCACATGGGCTTGCAGCCACTGGGCCAAACTCATCAGCATCGGGTTCTCCCAGCGTGGATTTCAGATGGCATGACTTTTTTCCTTGTCTTGTGAGGCGCAATCGGCGATGGCAGCGACCACGCGCTCCATCTTCATGAAGCGCGAACCCTTCACCAGCACGCTGCTGGTTTGACGCAACAGCGCAGGCAGCGCGGCCTGCAGTGACTCGATGTCTGAAAAGTGTTGTCCCGTCCCAAAGTTGCTGGCCGCAGCAGCCGACGCCTGGCCCAGCGTGAACAGCGCCTCGATACCCAGGCTGCGCGCAAGTTGCCCGGCTTCGGCGTGGAACTGCGGGCCCTGGTCGCCGACCTCGCCCATGTCGCCCAGCACCAGCAGGCGCGGACTCGGCAAACTGGCCAGCACCTCGATGGCGGCACGCACCGAATCCGGATTGGCGTTGTAGCTGTCGTCAACAAGGGTTAGCGCGCGGCCGTCGAGTTGCAGCGCCAGCGCACGCGAGCGCCCCTTGACCGGCTCGAACGCCGCCAGGCCGGCGGTAATGGCCTCCAGTGGCACGCCGGCGGCCAGCGTGCAAGCAATGGCTGCGAGCGAGTTTTTGACGTTGTGGCGCCCCGCAATGTGCAAGGCGTAGCGCAGCGGTCCCACCGGGGTCTGTGCCGTCACCTGCCAGGCCACACCCGACCAATGTGCATCGCTGCAGCGCACATCGGCATCCATCCCATCGCTCAGGCAAAAGCGCAGCAGCGCGCGCGGCCCCGCCGCTTGCGCCCAAACAGCGCTGTAGGCATCGTCTGACGGAAACACAGCCACGCCGTTGACCGGCAGCGCATGGATCACATTGCCGTTCTCTTTCGCTACCGCTTCAACCGTGGCCATGAATTCAAGGTGCTCGCGCTGCGCGTTGTTCACCAAGGCCACCGTCGCTTGTGCCATCGCGGCCAGGGTGGCAATTTCGCCCGGATGGTTCATGCCCAACTCGATCACTGCGATCTCATGCACTGAGCGCAAGCGCAGCAGCGTCACCGGCACGCCGATGTCGTTATTCAAATTGCCCTGTGTGGCCAGGAAGGACTGCGGCTTGTAGGCGCGCAGGATGGCGGCGATCATCTGCGTCACCGTGGTCTTGCCATTGCTGCCAGTGACGGCAATCACCGGCAGCTTGAATTGCGCGCGCCATTCTTTTGCCAGCACACCCAGCGCCAACTTGCTATCGTCCACCAGCAAGCCGGGCAGGCCCGCGGCTTGCAACCGGGCCCGGGCATCGCCCTGGCACAGCGCGGCGACCGCGCCCCGGGCCTTGGCTTGCACCAAGAAATCATTTGCGTCAAAACGCTCACCCTGTAGCGCCACAAACAGATCACCGGGCTCGATACTGCGCGTGTCGCTGTGTACGCGCTTGAATGACACGCCGGCATTGCCAACGCGTTGCGCGTGGTCCAGCCATTGGCCGGCCTGTTGCAGCGTCATCATGTCAGTCATGGACTGCCCCCACGCCGCGCGAGGCTTGCGCCCAGGCGTCCAACGCGCGACGTGCATGGTCCAGATCGGAAAACGCAATACGCCGACCCGCCGTCTCCTGATAGTCCTCGTGTCCTTTGCCGGCGATCAATACCACGTCCCTGGCCGTGGCCAAACTCAACGCTTCGCGAATTGCCAAGGCCCGGTCCGGCTGCACCATCGGTGGCGCATGACCGGCCATGCCGAGCAGGATCTGGCTGATGATGGTCTCAGGCTTTTCGCTGCGCGGGTTGTCGCTGGTTACGAGTACCCGGTCCGCATGATTGGCCGCCACTGCGCCCATCAGCGGACGCTTGGCCGCGTCACGGTCGCCGCCGCAGCCGAACACACACCAGAGCTTGCCACCACGCTGGTCAGCCAACGAGCGCAGCGCCGTCAGTGCCTGCGCCAAAGCATCCGGCGTGTGAGCGTAATCAATCGCCACCAGAGGCTGGCTGGGCGCGCCGACGCACTCCATACGGCCCGGCACGGGTGTCAACTGCGCACAGGCCTCGACGGCAGCCGCCAGCGGAACACCCATCACACGCATGGCCGCAATGACGCCGAGCAGATTCGAGACGTTGTACAAGCCAATGAGTCGGGTTTGCAGGCGATGGCTTTGCGCGCCCTCGCAGACGCTGAAACTCAGACCCTGGGCTTCGTAGCGAATGTCGCGCGCCTGCAAACGCGCCGCCGCGTTGCAGGAAACAGTCCACAGGTCCAGCGATCGGGTCGTCAGTTCGTCGGCCAACAAACACCCTTGCGCATCGTCGATATTGACTACGGCGGCCTGCAGACCGGGCCAGGCAAACAGTCGCACCTTGCTTTGCCAGTAAGCAGCCATGCTGCCGTGATAGTCCAGATGGTCCTGCGTCAGATTGGTAAAGATGGCGCAGCGGATCTGACAACCATCGAGCCGGTGTTCCTCGATGCCAATCGAAGAGGCTTCAATCGCGCAGGCCTTGAAGCCTTCGTCTACCAGGCGCCGAAATGTCTGCTGCAGCAAGACCGGATCCGGCGTCGTCAAACCGTTGCTGAGCACATCGGGCACCCGTCCGATACCGAGCGTTCCCACCATGGCGCAGGCAATGGGCACGCTCTGTTTCAAATTCGACAGGGCCTGCGCCAGCCACCAGACCGTCGAGGTCTTGCCGTTGGTGCCGGTCACGGCCAGCACATCGAGTTGCGTCGATGGGTGCCCGAAATAAGCGGCGGCGATGAGCCCACTGGCGGCCTTGAGGCCGGCATAGGCGGCGATACGCGCGTCGTTGAAAGCAAAGCTTTCGACGCCAGCGCGCTCGACCAGACAGGCTTTTGCGCCCTGCACCAACGCGCTGCCCACATACTGGCGCGCATCGCTGGCCGCGCCCGGCCAGGCGATGAAACCATCACCCGGCTGCAGCTTGCGGCTGTCGCAATGGAGAGTGCCGCTGACGCAGCTTTGCAACCAGTGGGCGGCTTTGCTTGGCGTGTCGAATTCAAGCATCACAAGCTCTCCTCCTCCGCCTTGGCCACGATCTGCGGCTTGACCGCCATATCGGGACTGACCCCCATCATGCGCAGCGTCTGCTGCACCACTTCGCTGAACACCGGCGCTGCCACGGCGCCGCCGTAATACTGACCAGAACTGGGCTCGTCGATCATGACGCCAACAATGATGCGCGGCTTCTCGATCGGCGCCATGCCGACGAACCAGCCACGGTACTTGCGGTTACCGGCACTGCCGTAACCCTTGCCGACCTGCTTGTAAGCGGTGCCGGATTTGCCGCCCACCGAGTAACCGATGGTCTGCGCCTTCTGCCCGGTGCCACCCGGGCCGGCAGCGAGTTGCAGCATCTTGCGCACCTGGTCGGCCGTCGCCGCCGACAACACCGGAACCCCGACAGCGGGCTCGCTGTTCTTGAGCATGGTTACCGGAATGATCTTGCCCTCATTGGAAAAAACGGTGTACGAGCGCGCCATCTGAAACAGCGAGGCCGACAGGCCGTAACCGTAGGACATGGTGGCCTGCTCGATCGGACGCCAGCTCTTGTACGGACGCAGTCGGCCCGAGACCGCGCCGGGGAAACTGATCTGCGGCTTCTGGCCAAAGCCGGCGCTGGAAAACAGCTCCCACATTTCGCGTGGCTGCATGCGCAACGCGATCTTGGCGGTGCCGATGTTGCTCGATTTCTGGATCACACCCTCGACCGTGAGCACGCCGTTAGGATGTGAGTCGGAAATCGTGACCCCGGTGATGTTGAACTTGCCGGGACCGGTGTCAATGATCGTCTGCGGCGTAACGCGCCCGGTTTCCAGCGCCAGGCCGATGGTGAAGGGCTTCATCACCGAACCCGGCTCGAAGGTGTCGGTCAGCGCGCGGTTGCGCAATTGCTCGCCCGTGAGATTGCGGCGCTTGGCCGGCACATAGCTCGGGTAATTGGCCAGCGCCAGCACTTCGCCGGTGACAACATCGAGCACCACCACACTGCCAGCCTTGGCCTTGAATTGCTGTACCGCGTCATGCAGCTTTTGATAAGCGAAGAACTGCACCTTGCTGTCGATGCTGAGTTGCAGATCGGGTCCGTCGACTGGCGAAATCTGCTCGCCCACATCCTCTACCACCCGACCCAAACGGTCCTTGATGACGCGGCGCGAACCATTGTGACCCGCGAGTTGCTTGTTGAAGGTCAGCTCCACGCCTTCCTGTCCGATGTCTTCGACGTTTGTGAAACCCACCACGTGCGCCGCCGCCTCGCCTTCGGGATACTGGCGTTTGTATTCCTTGCGCTGGTAGACGCCGGTGATACCGAGCGCCATGATCTCCTGCGCCACCGCATCGTCGACCTGGCGCTTGAGCCAGACAAAAGTCTTGTCTTCGTCTTCGAGCCGTGTGTTCAGTTCTGCCAAAGGCATTTCCAGCAGCTTGGCCAGTTGCGCCAGTTGCACCGGATCGCGGTCAATGTCCTCCGGAATAGCCCAGATGCTGGGCGCCGGCACACTGGAGGCCAGGATCAAACCATTGCGGTCCAGAATGCGGCCGCGATTGGCCGGCAGTTCCAGCGTACGCGCAAAGCGCACTTCGCCCTGTTTCTGAAAAAAGGCGTTGGCAATCACCTGAATGTAGGTGGCGCGCGCCGCCAGACCCACAAAGCCGAGCGCGATGGCCGCGACAATGAACTTGCTGCGCCAGACCGGTGTCGGACTGGCCAGCAGCGGACTTGAGGTGTAGTTGATGCTGCGGCTCATTGGACCCGTCCGCTCACGGCCACGCCCGACGCTGCAGCGCCACTGGCAGCCTGCGCCGGCACCGTGCCATAGCTTACGTAGTGCGTGATGGCGGGCGTGGTCGAGCGCATCTGCAACTGTTCCTTGGCCAGCTTCTCCACCCGCAGCGGCGTCGCCTGCGCCCGCTTCTCCACTTGCAGCCGCTCCTTGTCGGATTCAATCCGATGCGCCTGCGAGCGCGCCTTGTCGAGTTCCGAGAACAAGCGGCGCGACTCGTACTGCACATTGACGAGGTAAAGCGCACTGGCCAGCACGGCCAGCAGCAAAAACAGGTTGACCCTGCTCATGCTGCCGTCCTCTGTGCCACGCGCATGATGGCGCTGCGGGCACGCGGATTGGCCGCGACTTCGGCGGCGCCGGGCTTGATGCGGCCCAGCGCCTTGAGCTTCATGACCTTGGGCGCGGCAAAGGGCGCGCGCCGGTCATAGACCTCGCGCGAATGCTCGGCAATGAACTGCTTGACGATGCGATCCTCCAGCGAGTGGAAGCTGATCACCACCAGACGTCCGCCGGCCTGCAGCACCGTCAGACTGGCTGCTAGCGCCTGTTGCAGCTCTTCAAGTTCGGCGTTGATGAAAATCCGAAGAGCCTGAAATGTGCGCGTTGCAGGGTTCTGGCCCGGCTCGCGGGTTTTGACCGTGTCAGCCACGAGCTGGGCCA
>CAITXW010000336.1 GCA_903896425.1 uncultured beta proteobacterium
AAATTACAGAAAGGATGTTGCACTAACAGTCTTTCGCGGTTGTGTCGCAGCGGTTCAAATGTGTTCGCGGATTTGAACCACCGTCCGCAAACCCCTCGTGCCCATTTACTTTTTCTTTTGACTTCAAATACCTGATTCAGCGTCAGGATGGCCATGTAGCCTGGATCTTCACAGACGGCAACATGATTTATCATGGGGACCGTGGTAAGGCCGCCGGTACCTGCCCAGAATCACAAGGATTTCGCTGGCTCTGGCGTTGTCCAGGCGCGTCGAGTGGTAAATATTTTCTGCTGCTTGGCAAGGATAGCGGCCTTTCAAGAGTTTGGACCCAGTGGTCTATAGTTTGCTTTTATTTGCCCTTTTCAACATTCGTTGGAACTCATCGCATATGTCGAAAGCACTGGTCTCCTTTGAAGGCTCAATCAAAGACGCGGAGGATCTGCTTGCACATTTTGATGCCATGCCAAAGCCACCACCGGCCAACGCAGAGGTGCTAAAGCGAGCAGGCTTGGTCATGGCGCTAACTGCATGGGAAACCTATGTTGAAGATCGCGTACGCGAGGAGGTTGCCCGACGACTTCGAGTTGTGAATGGAAGCTACGTGGGTAAGTTCGTTGCCGCTCGACTGGAAGATGAGTTAAAACGCTTCCATAACCCGACTTCCGATAAGACCAAGAAGCTTTTTAACGACTTCCTTGAAGTTGATGTGGTGGTTGGCTGGGAGTGGGCCAACTACGACAGCGTGAAGGCAAAAAAAGCGCTCGATGAGCTTATTTCAAAGCGAGGCGATGCGGTTCACCGCTCTAAGCCGCTTGCCGTCGGTGCGCCGCCAGCGCCCCACTTGATAAAGCGTGAGGAATTAGAAAAGGCTATTCGCTTCCTCAGAGGTCTTGTTGAGGCCACCGACAAGGCGCTGGTCGAAGAGTAGGTTTCAAATTGTCGATCGAGCCGACTCGCGTGGGGAACCCTTCCTTGCCGATTCTGCTTCAACAATAATGGCCGCTTTGGAGCGCAGTGGCTGATGCCAACCAGTCTGTTGGAGCCGGTCCCTGACCTCGTTGCGCCTCAAGCCCGTGTAGAGCGTCAGCATCAGGAAGTCCCGCTGGCGCTCCCCCAACTGGTCAACCGCCACCTTCCAAGCCGGAAGCTCAGACTCCTGCAAAACCCTGGCCCTTGGCTTGGAATGCTCGGGCAGCAACCCAGCCGCCGCCAACTGAACGAACGGTGACACCAGGGCCAACCCATGAACCGCATTCACATACTTGACCAAGGCGCCCACAACCCCACGACCCAGTTCAACCAGCGCCGCCCCCTTGGTCTGAGCGAACTCGTGGCAGCGCTCCCTGAAAGCTCCATGCGCCATGTCTCCCACAGACCGATCCAGCCAATCCCCGAAGTGCGTTCTGAAAAACGAGTCATACCGTTTTTGGCTTGACGCCTTGATCTTCTTTGCCAGACAGTAGTCCGCATAGGCTTCACGCAGGGTTGGCAGCGCTGCCGGAACAGCCTTACTTGGGGTTCGTCCTGCGCGGCATTCGCGCAAGACCTCCAGCGCCATCGCCCTTGCCTCGACGACGCTCAACAAAGGCCAGTAGCCCAAGATCAGCCGGAATTGTTTGCCAGCCACACTGGTCGCCACTTTGAATGTGCGCTTCCGTGCGTTCATTCGCACGCAGAATCCGCAAAGCACCCGATCCCGCAGGATGCGTCCGTCGACGATGGTGCTGCGCTGGAGCAAGGATTCGCTGATCAGTACAATTGGCATCAGTTTCCCCTAGGCAAAACGAGGACAAATTCCTCGAAAAACCGACGTTCCCCTTGTCGGTTTTCTTTTTTGCGATCTGGTTGTGTCGTTCGCAGGAACGGCACTTCGACGCTGCCGACATCGGGTCGATGTTGCTGAAGGGGATTGATTCATAAGGATATATTTTTCATGAAGTGCGGAATTGTTGGCCTGCCC
>CAITXW010000337.1 GCA_903896425.1 uncultured beta proteobacterium
CCTGTGACTCAGAGGAGCCGTTGATGAAGAATCGGGCTGGGTTTTCCGTATAGGGTGGCCATGCCCTTGAAGGAAGCAAGCGAGCTGACGCACCGAAGGGTTTTCGTAAATTCCCAATGACTGCAGCTCGCGCAACACTAGCCATTCAATTGGAAATGGCGAGCGCGAACAATGTGCCCGTTCCCGACGATGATTTTCTCGAAATGCTCGCCCGTTAACCGACATTGGACGTTCCATTCGACGTTTGTGGAGCGTCGCTCATTTAGCCTGTTGGCTCTCCATGACGCTGCCGCCCGGTTGGCGGCGGCCAATCCACATTGCTGACGCTGGCGGCCGAGACCCAGTTGACAGCAGGGCAGCGTCAGGAGTCCTTGGCGTTGCGGCCGGTGACGACTCCAGTGGGCTGATTGCGGCTGCACACGACTGGCGGCTTCCTGGTTGTCCATTTCAACGCCGGTCAGAAGCCGTTCGTGGCCTTCGCCATCATGTCCAGGTCAGTCACCACCAGTGAAAGTGGTCGTCCAAGATGGCTCTTAAAGTCCAATTGGATTTGCCGTTCGTAACGCGGGGGATACCTATCAACTTAGTGGCTGTTCTGGCAGAGGCTGAGCTTGGGGAATGTTTGCACGTCCATAAGACAGTACCTGCATCAGTCGCAATCCACCATTTCATAGATGAAGCCACTGATGTTCGAAGGTCATATACTGAACTACACCCATAGCCTGTGACGGATGCAATCGATGGAACGTATCACTATTTCAATAGACAAAGAGCTGGCGGCTGAATTTGACCGCTTGATTGCGACCCGTGGGTACAAGAATCGCTCAGAAGCTGTGCGTGATCTGGTTCGCTCACATCTCGAAGCAGACCGCCAGGATGCGGGACCTGCAGGGCACTGCGTCGCTAACCTCTCGTACGTCTATAACCACCACGAACGCGATCTGGCAGAGCGCCTCACCTCGTTACAGCATGATCAGCACGACCTCACCGTTGCAACACTTCATGCCCACTTGGACCACGAGAACTGCATGGAAAGCGTCATCCTGCGTGGTCCCACAGCCGCAGTGCGCAGTTTTTCAGACGCGTTGATCGCCGAGCGCGGGGTACGCCATGGACAACTCAATCTGGTGTCGGTGGAGATCGGTGGAAGTGGACACCACCACGGCCATGCCACGCATGGCAAGACCCATTCCCACCTTCACCTGAAGCCCAAGACCTGATATAGAAAACCGACCGTTCACTGACGCTGCCTACTCAGGGGCAACTCCAGATGACATCGCTCTAGGAGAACGCTGTCCGAGAAGATCACGTCAGGAGTGCCGTCGGCCTCCAGACGGCCGTGGTGCATGACCAGAACCCTCGAACAGACGTCCAGCACCAAGTCCAGATCATGTGTGGCGATGACCTTCGTGTGATCAAACCCCTTTAGCAGGTTGATCAGACGTCGGCGAGCTGCCGGATCGAGACCATCGCTGGGCTCGTCCATGACAAGAATCGACGGTTCCATCGCCAATACGCCAGCGATTGCAACAGCACGTTTTTCGCCGCCGGAAAGGCGGTACGGCGGGCGGGTTGCTAAATGACTGGCTCCCACCCTGGCAAGCGCGTCTTCCACTCTCGACTGCACTTCATGTTTTGGCAACGACATATTGATGGGGCCGAACGCCACATCGTCAAAGACGGTGGGCATAAATAACTGGTCATCTGAGTCCTGAAAAACCATACCCACGGCGCGCCGAACGTCGGCCACAGTTGCGGCGGTGATCGGAACATCTCGGACTCGCACCTCACCAGCGGTGGCTCTTAACACCCCATTGAGATGCAGAAGGAGAGTCGATTTGCCAGCGCCATTGCTGCCAATGATGCCAACGCACTCTCCTGGGCTCACGCAAAAGCTCACATCCTGCAAGGCCCGGTGTCCATCCGGATAGGTGAAAGACAACTCCCGAGCTTGCAGGTGATGGTGGCTCAAGTGACCCGTCCCATCAATATCGCACCCAACAGATGCGAAAGATCAAAATGGCGCGCACCCGCAAAGCAGACCCAGCAAGTAGCCAGAAACAGCGAATCAGTAGCTCGCCAATGCAGCACCCGGTTAGAGCGCATTTCTCCACTGAATCCTCTGGATACCATGGCCTGATAAATGCGTTGGGAACGGTCCATTGCCCGTAACAGCAAGTGTCCCAGCATGGGACCATAGACTGATAGGGGTAACGACTTTGCGCCACCCCGAAGCTCTCGGGCCAGATTCATGCGACCAACTTCACCTGCGAGCACCAATGCATAGCGGTGCATGAACAGCAGTTGGGTCGTAAACACCTGCGGCACTCCCAGGCGGGCCAAACCGACACAGATCTGGTGAAACCCGGTTGTTGCCACCAGCACCAATGCAACCCCTACCGTCAGAGCAAAGCGAAGAAGGATGGAAGCAAACGACACACAGCCTCCTGACACTGGAATCCCAAAGAGTTCAAGGAGTGGCTTGTGATCTATCAATGGATTGAAGATGCCCACCATGACGGCAAACGGTGCCGCAGCCAATATCTTGGTTCCAATTGCTTTCAGCGGAACTTCCCCCAGGACAGCGGTCACCACTGGAAACAAGGCAAAAGGCAGCAGCGCAGCGATGGCGTACCTGTCAAAGGACACTACGGTGATGATGAAACCCAGCGTGGCAAGAACCTTCGCACGCGGGTCCAGTCCTGACAAGACCGTTTGCCGCGTTGAAAAGGCATCCAGTGAAGCAAAATCGCTGAGCGCCGATTGAATGCTGCTCACAACGGGTTGTTCCGAAGTGCGAAGTCAGTCGCCAGTTCCGACACTGACCGCCACTTTTCTGCGTCGGCGCAACAGGTATGCCACCAAAGTGACAAGGCTCAGTGTTGCCAGACCACCAATGACACCTGCTAGCGAAGTACCGGCGTCCACCGCTGGCCATGCCTCTAGTGCATTGGTTGCCCCTCCATTGGGCTTGGCGGGTTCTGGTGATGCATCTTTGGCATCGAGGGAGAACTTGTAATCAGGAAATAGCGCCAGACTCTTTTGAAGGTCTGCCAGTCGCGTATGAATGGAGGATTCAGTCGCATCCAACTCAGGGCGTCCCGTGACACGTGCGATGCTCCACTCAAGACCATCGGGCTGCGATGAGGCAAACCACGAGAATACGCCCGCCGTTGTCAATGCCAACACCCCCAAGCCCGCAATCAACTTGGTTGGGAATTTGGAAGCTGACGATGGCACACCCGCCGCCCCGTTATCTACAAACAGATCAGGCCGTGCTTCTCGCACGAAGTGAATGAGTGCCGCCGTTGCCAGTCCCTCGATCAACCCAATGGCGAGGTGAATCGGTTGCATCAGGAGCAAAAAGGCGCTCAGTGGCAGGCTGCTGATCCCCGAGAGCTGAGTTTGGGTAACGACGCCAAGGGCGCCCAATTGCAGGCTGATGACGGTTGCCAGAACCGTGATGGCCGCCATGCGCCTTTTGGAGGCCAATGCTCCGGCGCGCTTCATCAAAGGGCGATAGATCAACGGTAAGCCGATGAAGCATGGGAACACGCCCAGGTTAAAAATGTTGGCACCCAAAGCAAGCAACCCCCCATCGGCGAAGAAGAGTGCCTGAACTGTCAGCACCGATGCAATGACAACAAAGGCGGCGTAGGGGCCCAACAACATGGAGAGCAGTAACCCCCCACCGATATGCCCGCTCGATCCAGTGGCCGGAATCGTGAAGTTGATCATCATCGCGGCAAAGACAAACGCACCGAGCACGCCCATCAGTGGCACAAGATACTCTCTCGGATCGCTGCGGACCTTGCGGGAAGAGATCGCCAATGCGGTGCCGGAAGCTGCCCAAAAGGCGATTCCAACGGCAGGGGAAAGCAGAGCATCGGCCATGTGCATGATGGGACCCTTCTGGCAGCGCGTATGAAGAATAAAAATATTGTATTACCATTTTTTGGCCGAGAGTCACAATTCTTGTCTGCGGATGGCCCCGGAGTTATGAGAGTTCCCCACTGATAGGAAATGAACATGATCAATTTTGATTCGCTAGAGGCTAGCTGCCGGCCGTTTCCTTGTAGGCAACGACCGCTTTGGCTCAGGCAGATCGCAAATTTCTACTACCGGTAACGCGGCGTGCCTGACGTACGAAAATTCTCCGTGACCGGCAGCAATGTGTCTTCTGGAGCCAGCGAGACGAAAGCCGTGGGTGGCCGCTTGTCATTCTTGACAGCGATCAGATCCTTCAGACTGCCTACTCCTAAGCTGACAATCAGACTGGCGGTCGCAGTCAAAACGCAGGAGAGTCGAATTCCTTTCAACTACAAGGAATTCATCATGGAAGAATCAAGCAACAAGTCACACCACGAACCCTGGAACAAGGGCAAACTCGTGGGTCAGAAGGCGCCATTCAAGCTGAAGGATATCTGGGCCATCCGGGTGCGCTTGCAACTCGAACATCGAGTCCGGGAACTGGCTATGTTCGACTTGGGACTCGACAGTAAGCTGCGGGCTTGCGATCTGGTCAAGCTCAAGGTTCGCGACATCTGTCATGGCGAGCGGGTGGCAGCCCGCGCCATCATCATGCAGCAAAAAACTTCCCGACCGGTGCAATTCGAGATCACCGAGCCAACCCGGGAAGCG
>CAITXW010000338.1 GCA_903896425.1 uncultured beta proteobacterium
CCTGGCAGGGGCCGATAATTAAAGAATCCAAGCCCAGAAGTCAGAGACCTTAAACTTCTGGTTTCAACAAGATCGAGACACCAGGCAGCAACTCACAACTGCACTGTCCTTCAGGCTCATACCTGGATTGGAAAATACTACCACCCAGGAACCCGTTCATGACCCTGTTGACCGCTGCAACAGCAACCCCCCGTGTCATGCGTCGCCGCAGCTGTCTGACCCTGGTCGCTGCCTGGGGCATCGCAACGCAATGGGCACATGCCCAGACCCGCCAGTTGCTGCGCATCTCGACGCCGGCCGTCCCCGACGACTGGCACGCCCGGATGTGGACCGTCATGAAGGAGCAACTGGAGCAGGCGGCGCCAGGTCAGTTCGATGTGCAAATCAATCTCAACGCCTCTCTGTTCAAGCAGGGGGCAGAACCGGTCGCCATGGCACGCGGCAATCTGGAGATGACGACACTCTCGGCTTTTGACATCGCCAAGCTGGTGCCGGAGTTTTCCATCTTCACGGCCGGCTACGTGATCCGGGACCCGGCCCATTTAATGCAGGTGTTCAACGGCCCCATTGGTCAGGATTTATTCAAGCTGATAGCCGACAAAATGGACATCACGGTGCTGGCGCCGATTTACTACGGCACGCGCCAGCTCAATCTGCGCGACCGACGCAACATCAGGACACCCACAGATCTCAAGGGCGTCAAGCTGCGCATGCCTGGCAGCCGGGAGTGGCTGTTTCTGGGTGAGGCGCTGGGTGCCACGCCAACGCCACTGGCCTTTGGCGAGGTCTATATGGGCCTGCGCACCGGAACCATCGACGCCCAGGACAACCCGCTGCCCACAGTCAAGAGCGCCAAGTTTTATGAAGTTACGAAACAGATCACACTGACCAGCCATCTGGTCGATGCGCTGTTCATTGGCGTCTCCAACAAAGTCTGGAGCACTCTCAGCGCAGACCAGAAAACGAAATTAAAGAACGCAGCCCAAGCAGCTGCCAGCTACAACAACACCCATCGCATCGCCGATGAGAAGCAGTTGGTGGAATATTTCAAGAGCCAGGGGCTCAGCGTAACCACACCCGATGTTGATGCGTTTCGCAAATCGGTCCAGGCCAGCTACCTCCATTCAGAGTACGCCAAGGTCTGGCCCAAGGGTCTGCTTGAGCGCATCAACGCCACCCGATAGGTCAGCTGATGTTGAATCGATTGCGCAACGCCGCCAATGCCTTCGGAGTCCTGCTGTTTACCTTGCTGTTCCTGGTATTCGTGGTGCAGGTGACGGCGCGTTTTGCGTTCGACCAGCCGCTGGCCTGGACCGACGAGCTGGCGGTCATCCTGTATCTGTGGGCCATCCTGTGGGGCGCGGCGCTGGTCTGCGAAGACCGTGAAAACGTCGCTTTTGACCTGCTCTACCAGAAGGCCAGCCCGGCGCTGCAGCGCGTCATGGCGATTGCCGGCTGCGCCTTGATCGGCGGGTTGTGCGCCTGGGCCCTGCCCGGCTCAATCGATTACATCGGTTTCATGCGGCGCGAGCACACGCCGGTGCTGAACCTGCCTTTCAACTGGGTTTTTGCCCCGTTCGCGCTGCTGCTGATCGCCCTGGCGCTGCGCTACGCCTGGCGCATCTGGCAACTGCTGGGCCAAGACTGGCGCAAGCATCTATGAGCGCGGCCTTGAGCACGTTGCTGGGGGTGTTGGTAGCGGGCATGCTGCTTCGTGCACCGATCGCCTTTGCCATGCTGGCCAGCGGCATCGCCTATCTGGTGGTCAAGGGTCAGGACATCGGCCTGGCGGCCGAACAAATCCTCAACGGC
>CAITXW010000339.1 GCA_903896425.1 uncultured beta proteobacterium
CGGCTCAGACCTCTTGAACCTGGTGCTGGCCAGGGGCTATCTGACCAAGTTGCTCGCCAATGCAGCCATCAGAAGTTTCATCGAACGCCAGGAGCCTGAGATCCTGGAACACTTTGAACTGGTGCTCAACACCGTCAGCATGGAAGAGGCGATAGAGCAAAAGCAAACCCAGTAAACCTTCGCAAAACAAAAATTTGTTTGTCAGAAGTCAAAATCCAATGGTATAGTTTGTTCAAAGCAAGAACAGCTGCTGAAGTAGCGCAAATTTGAACGGGAGGGTTGAACTTACCTTCCGCGCCTGCCGAAGGTGTTTACACGGCATGGCGGTAGCGTGTCAAGACGCCCATGACCAAAGACCTTTCACTGCACGACGAAACGCACCTTAAGGTGCTGCGCGTGCTTGAGTCCACCCCCAATATAAACCAGCGCAAGCTGGCTGAGTCGCTGGGTGTGAGCCTAGGCAAGACCAACTTCTGCCTGAACGCCTTGCTAGACAAAGGCCTGGTGAAGATGGAAAACTTCCGCACCAGCACCAGAAAACTAAACTATGCCTATCTGCTAACCCCAAGCGGCATTGCAGAAAAAGCAGCCCTCACCAAACGGTTTTTGATGCGCAAGATGGAAGAATATGAAGCGCTCAAAGCAGAAATCGAATTGCTCAAGCAAGACGCCTCAGACAACTGATAACCCGGTTCCAAACCCATGACCGAAAACACTCCCACCCCCGTCATTGCCCCAGCGTCTGTCATTGCGGGCCCCGACCCGCAATCCATGCCTTCATCCATGCCTGAAGACGACGAAATCAGCCTACTAGACCTCCTGCAAGTAGTAGCCGACAACCTTCGTCTCCTGGTCCTGGGCCCCCTCGTAGCCGGCCTGCTAGCCCTAGGCTACAGCTTTACCGTCACCCCCACATTCACCGCCACCACCAAATTTATGCCGCCCCAGCAGCAGCAAAGCGGCGCGGCAGCCATGCTGGCTGGTTTGGGCGCATTGGGAGGTCTGGCTAGCGCCGCCGGCATTAAAAGCCCGGCGGACCAATATGTAGCATTTTTGAAAAGCAATAGCGTACAAGACGTGCTGGTGGACCGCTTCAAGTTGATGGAGCGCTATGGGACCAAGTTCCGCGAGGATGCTCGCAACGGACTGGGCGGCAGTGTTCAGATCGCCAGCGGCAAGGACGGCCTGATCACCATCGATGCCAGTGACGAAGACCCTGCCTTTGCAGCCCAACTGGCCAACGCCCATGTGGAAGAACTGGGTAAGTTGCTCAGCCGGTTGGCTGTTACTGAAGCTCAGCAGCGTCGGCTGTTCTTCGAGAAGCAACTGACCAATGCCAAAAACAATTTGGCTAAAGCCGAACAAGCCCTTGCATCCAGCGGCATCAACGGTTCCGTTCTTAAATCTACCGGTGCCGCAGTAGCTGCAGTCGCCCAGTTGAAGGGGCAAATTTCCGCTCAAGAAATCAAGCTTGCCAGTATGCGTGGTTACTTGACGGAGTCCGCGCCCGACTTCAAGCAAGCGCAAACCGAATTATCCGCTTGGCGTGCCCAATTGGGTCGCGCAGAAAAGGCAGAGCCCGCAGCCGGCTTGAGTGGCATCGACAGCGACTACATAGCCAAATTGCGCGACTTCAAATATTTCGAAACTCTGTTTGAACTCTTTACCAAGCAGTACGAGGTGGCCCGTATTGACGAAAGTCGCGAAGGCGCCGTGATTCAGGTGCTTGACGCCGCCCAGTCGCCTGAGCATAAAAGTAAGCCAAAAAGGGGGCAGATGGCCATGCTGACAACACTAGCTGCCTGTTTTGTACTGCTGCTCTTTGTATTCATCCGCCAAGCGCTTCGCGGTGCTGCCCAAACCCCCGAGTCAGCCGAAAAACTAGACCGCCTGCGCCAAGCCTTATCAAAATCCTTCGGCCGTGGCACGTCATCGCGAGGGAAGCACAGCAATCAATGACCCTTGACCTCAAAATTTACGTCGCCGGCCACCATGGCATGGTCGGGTCGGCCATTGTTCGCACTTTGCAACAGCAGGGGCAGAACAATCTGGTTCTGCGTACGCATCGCGAACTTGATTTGTGTGATCAGGCAGCCGTGCGAGCTTTCTTTGAAGCTGAAAGACCGGACCAGGTCTATCTGGCTGCTGCCAAGGTGGGTGGCATTCATGCCAACAACAGCTACCCGGCCGAATTCATCTACCAAAACCTGATGGTGCAATCCAATGTCATCCACCAGGCCTGGTGTGCTGGCGTCAAGAGACTCCTGTTTCTGGGCTCAAGCTGCATTTACCCCAAAGCGGTCGCCCAGCCCATGAACGAGTCCGCCTTGCTCACTGGCGTGCTGGAGCCTACCAACGAGCCCTACGCCATCGCCAAAATTTCCGGTATCAAAATGTGCGAAAGCTACAACCGCCAATACGGAACCAGCCACGGTGTTGACTACCGCAGCGTCATGCCGACCAACCTGTACGGTCCGGGTGACAACTACCATCCGGAAAACTCTCACGTCATTCCGGCACTGATCCGGCGCTTCCATGAAGCCAGGATGAACAAGGCGCCCAGCGTCACCATCTGGGGCAGCGGCACGCCAAGGCGCGAATTCCTTTATGTGGATGACATGGCCGCAGCCAGCGTGTTCGTGATGAACCTGCCCAAAGCCACCTATGAGGCACAGACCCAGCCGATGCAAAGCCAGATCAACGTCGGTTACGGATCAGACATCACTATCGCCGAACTCGCGCAGGCAGTCGGCCACGCAGTGGGGTTTACCGGCCGCATTGACTTTGATCCCAGCAAACCGGATGGCACACCGCGCAAACTGATGGACAGCGGCCGGCTCAATGCGCTGGGGTGGCAGGCCAAATTCAGCCTAGAAGAGGGTTTGGCGCCGGCCTACCAGGATTTTCTGAAGAAACTATGAAAACTTGCAAATCCGCACTCATCACCGGAATCACGGGCCAGGACGGCTCCTATCTGGCCGAGTTTCTGCTGGAAAAAGGCTACATCGTGCACGGCATCAAGCGCCGCGCCAGTTCCTTCAATACCCAGCGCGTCGATCACATCTACCAGGATCCACACATTGAGAACGCCAATTTCAAGTTGCACTATGGAGATCTCACCGACACCAGCAACCTGATTCGCATCATTCAGGAAACGCAGCCCGATGAAATCTATAACCTGGGCGCACAGTCCCATGTGGCGGTGAGCTTTGAGAGCCCCGAATACACCGCCGACGTTGATGCGCTGGGCAGTCTGCGCATACTGGAAGCCATCCGCATCCTGAAACTGGAGAAGAAGACCCGTTTCTACCAGGCCTCCACCTCTGAACTCTATGGTCTGGTGCAGGAAACCCCGCAAAAGGAAACAACGCCGTTCTACCCGCGCAGCCCCTACGCCGTAGCCAAGATGTACGCCTACTGGATCACGGTCAACTACCGCGAAGCCTATGGCATTTATGCCTGCAATGGCATCCTGTTCAACCACGAGAGCCCCAGACGGGGCGAAACCTTCGTTACGCGCAAGATCACCCGGGGCCTGGCCAACATCAGCCAGGGACTGGAAGAATGCCTGTTCATGGGCAACATCGATGCCCTGCGGGATTGGGGCCATGCCAAGGACTATGTGCGCATGCAGTGGCTGATGCTGCAGCAGGACAAGCCGGAAGACTTTGTGATTGCCACTGGCGTGCAGTACAGCGTGCGCCAGTTCATCGAAAAAACCGCTGCCGCTCTGGGCATGCAACTACGTTGGGAAGGCGATGGCGTCGACGAAGTCGGTTATTGGACAAACTCCCAACTTGTCGTTGCGGGCGCCAAAGATGTCATTGCGGGCTCCGACCCGCAATCCATGTCTTCGGAAATCCCGGTCATCCGCATCGATCCGCACTACTTTCGCCCCACCGAAGTCGAAACCCTGCTCGGGAATCCGACCAAGGCCAAGGAAAAACTGGGCTGGGTGCCGGAGATTACGCTGGATGAGATGGTGCAGGAGATGGTAGCTACTGATCTGGCGGATGCCAACAAGCAGGCACTGCTCAAGCAGCATGGGTATAGCGTCAATGTAAGTGTCGAATGAGCAATGAAGATCGCCATCGCCGACACCACCGCATAGCACCAAAAAACCACCTAGCATGAACCAACCCAATATCCTAATCATTGAACCCGGATTGGCCGAACGCCACTACTGGCGCGACCTCTGGCGCTATCGTGAACTATTCTTGGTGCTTGCTTGGCGCGATGTTTCAGTGCGCTACAAGCAAACCATCATCGGCCTAGCCTGGGCGTTAATCCAACCGCTGCTGACAATGATCGTCTTTACCATCGTCTTCGGCAAATTGGCCAAGCTGCCGACAGAAGGCGCCGCACCTTATGCACTGCTCGTCTATTCGGGCTTTTTGCCTTGGCAGTTATTTTCGACAGCATTGACCGGCGCTTCGGGTAGCCTTATTGGCAACGCCAATCTCATCAGTAAAGTTTACTTTCCTAGGCTCATCGTTCCCTGCGCGGCCGTCGTGGTTGCCTTTGTCGATTTTCTTGTTAGTTTCGCGATCCTTGTTTTCCTGATGCTCTGGTACCAGTTCATCCCTGGATGGCACATTGTCACTTTGCCGTTTTTTGTAGCAATGGCTTTCCTGGCAAGTCTCGGCCCGGGGCTTTGGATTACCGCGCTCAACGTCAAATACCGTGATTTCAGATACATCATCCCCTTCATCGTGCAGTTTGGCCTTTACGTATCGCCAGTCGGATTCAGTTCGGCCGTAGTGCCGCAAGAGTGGCGCCTGCTGTACTCGCTTAACCCGGTGGTTGGCGTCATTGATGGTTTTCGGTGGGCAATTTTGGGCGGTGAGTCGAACCTTTACTTGCCAGGCTTTGCACTTAGTTGGGCAGTCATCGCTTTTTTCCTCTGGCTAGGCATTCAACAATTTCGCAAATTGGAAAAGAGCTTCGCCGACTTGATCTGAATTTATGTCCGACATTGCCATCTCCGTAGAAAACCTAAGCAAATCCTATCTGGTTGGGCACAACTCCGCGAAGGCAGAGCGGTACACAGCCCTGAGAGACGTTATCTCTCGCAATGCGCGCAGCCTGGCCCGCAAAACTCGCGACATGTTCAGTGGTGGCGCCATCGTTCAGGGCGACGAAGTTGAAGAATTCTGGGCACTGAAGAATGTGTCGCTTGAGATCAAACGAGGCGACCGGGTCGGCATCATAGGTCGCAATGGTGCGGGTAAGTCGACTTTGCTGAAGATGCTGAGTCGCATCACGGAGCCAACCAAGGGTCGGATCAAGATATCGGGTCGCGTTGCGAGTTTGCTGGAAGTAGGCACGGGGTTTCACCCTGAATTGACGGGGCGAGAGAATATCTATCTGAACGGCGCGATTCTGGGCATGAAACGCACGGAAATTCAGCGCAAGTTTGATGAAATCGTCTCCTTTTCTGAGGTCGAAAAATTCCTTGATACCCCAGTAAAGCGTTTTAGCAGCGGAATGTATGTTCGCTTGGCGTTTGCCGTGGCAGCGCACCTTGAAACGGAAATATTAATCGTCGATGAGGTGCTCGCAGTCGGCGATGCGCAATTTCAAAAGAAATGCTTGGGAAAAATGGAAGACGTGAGCAAGGATGGTAAAACTGTCTTGTTCGTCAGTCACAACATGGGCGCAATAAGCTCCTTGAGCACCAGAGGTATCCTGCTTTCTCACGGTGAGATGATGTTCGATGGCAGTACTCTGGCAGCCGTTCAAAAATATATGGATGGTGACATTACTTCAGATTATGAAAAGATTTGGGAGTCGCCAGAGAGCGCTCCTGGTGATGACGATATTCGTCTTAAATCAGTGCGCGTACGCTGCGACGGTGTGACTACCGGTAACGTTGAAATAGACAAAGATGTTTCGATCGAAATTGAGTTTTGGAATTTCAAACCGGGTGCCGAATTAGGTGCCAGTATTCATTTAATTCATAGCAGCAATGTCACGGTACTTGCCACTGGAAATGGCCGATCTGCAACACTAGACTACGACGGGTGGGATGGTATGCCATACCCGGCAGGTTTATTTAAAACTGTCTGCACAATACCAGGAAACTTCTTGAACGACGGTTATTATCGAATCTCACTCGTCGTGCTAATGAATGCGACCATTGAGAAGGCCGTGGTCCGCGACGCAGTCAGCTTCCACGTCTATGACACAGGCGCGATGCGCGGCAACTATGCCGGGGAATGGATTGGCATCATCAGGCCAAGAATGGCGTGGCAGACCACGCTGATTGATCGCTATATAGGACGCCTTTCATGAAAGCAGTCATCCTGGCCGGCGGCCTTGGCACCCGCATCTCCGAAGAAACTTCGGTCAAACCAAAGCCCATGATTGAAATCGGTGGTAAGCCGATTCTTTGGCACATCATGAAGGCCTATTCTCATTACGGCATTAACGACTTCGTTGTGTGCTGTGGCTACAAAGGCTACATGATCAAAGAGTACTTCGCCAACTACTTTCTTCATATGTCAGACGTAACATTTGATATGGAGATTAACAAAATGCAGGTGCACCAGCGCCATGCCGAGCCATGGAAAGTCACACTTGTTGATACTGGTGACGACACGATGACGGGCGGTCGTTTGAGGCGTGTCTTGGACTACGTGAAGGACGAAGATGCATTTTGCCTAACTTACGGCGACGGCGTTAGTGACGTCAACATATCTGAGCTGATCGCTTTTCACAAAGCTCAAAAAGTGAAAGCTACCTTGACCGCAGTATTGCCACCCGGCCGATTTGGTGCGCTCGATCTGCAAGTCAATAAAGTGATGAGTTTTCGCGAGAAGCCCCAGGGGGATGGCGCGATGATCAATGGCGGTTTCTTTGTTCTATCACCCCAAGTCATCGGCTACATCGACAGTGACAAAACCATATGGGAGCGCGAACCCTTGGAACAACTTGCACAGGAAGGCGAATTGGCGGCGTTTTCGCACCACGGATTTTGGCAGCCGATGGACACGATGCGCGACAAGGTGCACCTTGAAGACCTTTGGCAATCCGGTAAAGCCCCTTGGAAAGTCTGGACATGAACCCAGCCTTCTGGCAAGGAAGACACGTTTTCTTGACAGGCCACACCGGCTTCAAGGGTAGTTGGCTGTCACTGTGGCTGCAAAGCCTGGGTGCAGAAGTTACTGGCTACGCGCTCCCGCCACCAACCAATCCCAACCTGTTTCAAAATGCCAAAGTTGGCGAGGCAATGACTTCCATCATTGCCGACGTTCGAGACCTGGCCGCACTGCAGAAAGCGATGCATGCAGCCCAGCCCGAGGTCGTCATTCACATGGCGGCGCAGGCACTGGTGCGCTACTCGTATGAAAACCCGGTCGACACCTACTCCACCAACGTCATGGGCACCGTGCATCTGCTTGAAGCCGTGCGCAACACCCAGAGTGTCAAAGCGGTGGTTGTTGTTACCACCGACAAATGCTACGAAAACAAAGAGTGGCTCTGGGGCTACCGCGAAGATGAACCCATGGGTGGCTTTGACCCCTATAGCAACAGCAAAGGCTGTGCTGAGCTTGTCACCAGTGCTTACCGCCGATCCTTCCTGCAAGACAAGGGTATTGCCTTGGCATCAGCCCGCGCCGGTAACGTTATTGGTGGAGGGGATTGGGCCGAAGACAGGTTGATCCCCGACATTCTCTCTGCCTTCGAACAAGGCAAGTTGGCTCATATTCGCAATCCCCACGCCGTCCGACCTTGGCAGCATGTTCTGGAACCCTTGCGAGGTTATCTCACATTGGCTGAGCGCCTGTTTGAGCAAGGCCCCAGCTTCGCCGAAGCCTGGAATTTTGGCCCCAACGATGAAGATGCCAAGCCGGTTGGCTGGATCGTCGAGCAAATGGCGAAGATGTGGCGTGACGGCGCTCAGTGGCAAATAGACAAGGGGGAGCATCCGCACGAAGCGAGCTATTTGAAGCTCGATATATCCAAGGCGCGAACACGCCTTGATTGGCACCCGGCATTGCGTTTGAATGAAGCGTTGAAACTCATCATCGACTGGGCCAAGCAGCGGCAAGCTGGCGCAGACATCCACCAGATGACCGTGGATCAAATTAACAATTACCAAGCGCTGTCACAAGCCTGATTTCGTACTTATGAAAAGCTCCACCACGCAAGCCATTCGCGAGCAGATCGCCAAGTTGGTCGATGACTATGCCGCCATTGCTTTGGCGCAGCGGCCCTTTGTTCCGGGTGTCTCTGCCGTCCCCCCTTCCGGCAAAGTCATGGGTGCCCAGGAGCTCAAGAACATGGTCGAAGCCAGCCTGGATGGCTGGCTCACTACCGGGCGCTTCAACTCTGAGTTTGAGAAGAAGCTTGCCGCCTTCATCGGCATCAAGCACCTGATTACAGTGAACTCGGGTTCATCAGCTAACCTCGTCGCATTTAACACGCTCACATCACCCAAGCTGGGGGAGAGGGCAATCAAGAAGGGTGACGAAATTATTGGTGTTGCCGCGGGCTTTCCCACCACAGTCAACCCAATCCTGCAATTTGGTGCAGTGCCGGTGTTTGTGGATGTGGACCGCCTCACGCACAACATCGATGCCAGCAAGATCGAAGCGGCCATCGGCCCCAAAACGAAAGCCATCATGCTGGCGCACTCGTTAGGCAACCCCTTTAACTTGGATGTGGTCACAGCACTTTGCAAGAAGTACAACTTGTGGCTGGTTGAAGACTGCTGCGACGCGCTGGGCACTACCTACCGTGGCCAGATGGTCGGCACGTTTGGCGATATCGCGACACTGAGCTTTTATCCCGCACACCACATCACGATGGGTGAAGGTGGTGCAGTCTTCAGCAACAACCCCAAGCTCATGCAAATCGCCGAAAGCTTTCGCGACTGGGGCCGCGACTGTTTCTGTCAACCGGGTAAAGACAACACCTGTGGCAAACGTTTTTGCCAGCAGTCGGGCGATCTGCCATTTGGTTACGACCACAAGTACACGTACAGCCATCTTGGCTACAACCTCAAGATCACCGACATGCAAGCGGCTTGCGGCTTGGCTCAGTTGGAAAAGGCCCCGCAGTTCATCCAGGCTCGCAAGGACAACTTTGCTTTCTTGAAAGACCGCTTGAAGGACTGCGAAGAATTCGTCAGCCTGCCTGAGGCGACCGAGCATTCAGATCCTTCCTGGTTTGGCTTCCCGATCACACTGAAAGATAACTGCCCCGTCACAAGGCTGGATCTGCTCACGTACCTCGATCAAAACAAGATTGGTACGCGCTTGCTATTTGCAGGGAACCTGACGCGCCAGCCCTACATGGCCGGTGCCAACTACCGCGTTAGTGGCGACTTGACGAATACCGACAACGTGATGAACAATACTTTTTGGATTGGTGTGCAGCCTGCGCTGACGCAAGAGATGTTGGAATTTGCAGCGTCCAAAATCGAATCGTTTCTTGGCGTGAACTTTTGAGTTCCCTCCAAACTCACGGGTACCGTTTTCCAATTACTACCTCAAAAACTTCTCAAGGGAAATTATGACCAACAAGATTCCAGAAAATCTATTCGTGCTCGAGATGGCTAACAACCACATGGGCGACATTGAACACGGTATTCAGGTAATACGTGAATTTGGTGCTGTCTGCCGAAAATACCCATTCAAGTTTGCATTCAAGATGCAATACAGAGATTTGGATACCTTTATTCACCCTTCAATGAAGGGCCGTGACGACATCAAATACATCAAACGATTCTCTGATACTCGCCTCTCGCGTGCCGACTTTGACCGCTTGGTTGCAGAGATGCGCGAGCAGGGGTTTTTGACAATGTCCACGCCGTTCGACGAAACTTCTGTGGCTGTTATTGAGTCCCAGAATCTGGACATCATCAAGATCGCCAGTTGTGCCTTCACGGATTGGTCACTGCTTGAGACAGTGGTGCAATCGTCAAAGCCCATCATTGCTTCTACGGCAGGAGCCTCTTTGGCAGACATAGATCGGGTGGTCAGCTTTCTGGCACATCGGGACAAGGAATTTGCGATCATGCATTGCGTAGGCGAGTACCCGACGCCTGACGATCGCATGCATCTCTCGCAGATTGATTTCCTGCAGCGGCGCTATCCGAATGTCAGGATCGGATTTTCAACGCATGAAGATCCTTCGCACACCGACATCGTCAAGATCGCAGTTGCCAAAGGCGCAAGCATTTTCGAAAAACACGTTGGCGTTGCAACCGATAAATATCCGCTTAACGCCTATTCAGCCTCACCAGCACAGGTTGATGCGTGGTTAAGTGCGGCGCAGGCAGCGATGACACTCTGCGGCGTTGGTGCAACACGGTTACCCGTTAACCCGTCCGAGGCAGCAAGTTTGCGTTCCTTGCAGCGTGGCATCTTTGTGAACAGGCCTGTTGCAAAAGGTGAGAGGTTGGAGCGCGAGGATGTGTATTTCGCTTTCCCTCCCCAAGACGGACAGTACACCGCCAATGATTGGTCTAAGTACGTGGATTTCTCGGCCACGGCAGACATCGCAAAGGACGAAGCTGTCCAGCCCAACAACACTCAGCAATTCGATCACCACCAACAGGTCTGGAATATCGTACAGCGCGTGAATGTATTTCTCAAGAAAAGTGGTGCCATTGTCCCGGGCAGCGCGGACCTGGAAATATCACACCACTACGGGTTGAACAAATTTGATGAGGTTGGGCTGACCATGCTCACGGTAGTCAATCGGGGCTATTGCAAGAAGCTCTTGGTTACCCTGCCGGGGCAGTCGCATCCGGAGCAATATCACAATCAGAAGGAAGAATCCTTCCACGTCCTGTACGGCGAAATCTTGCTGGAACTGAACGGTGAGCCAAGAGTCTGCCGTCCTGGCGACGTTATTACTGTTGAGCCGGGTGTACGACATGCTTTCCGCAGTGACGTCGGCGCCGTTATTGAAGAAATTTCGAGCACTCACTTCAAGGACGACTCTTTCTATACCGACCCAGCGATCACGGCCAACAAGCAGCGCAAGACACTGCTCACCTATTGGATGGACTAGACAGCATGACTGAACCTTACCGCGTTGCGGACTATATTGCCGACTTTATCGCCGATATTGGCGTACGACACGTCTTCTTGCTGCCTGGCGGCGGCGCCATGTACCTGAACGATGGGGTTGGCAAATGCAAGCGGCTGGAAGTGGTTGCATGTCTTCACGAACAAGCGGCTGCAATCTCGGCTGAAGCCTACGCTCGGGTTAATGAAAATATCGGTGTCGTCATGGTGACCACCGGACCAGGTGCGACCAATGCTATTACCGCAGTGGCAGGTGCCTGGATAGAGTCGGTGCCTTTAATGGTGATTTCTGGTCAAGTCAAGCGAGCCGACATGCTTCGCGACGCCCCCCTGCGTCAAAAGGGCGTGCAGGAAGTCGATATTGTTCGGATTGTCCAGAGCATTACCAAGTTCGCTATCACCATCGAAAAACCAGAAGATGTTCGCGCTGTTATGGAGCGTGCGTATCATCTGGCTCGAGAAGGGCGCGCCGGCCCGGTTTGGATTGATGTCCCACTCGACATTCAAGGCGCGCCAATTGACCCATCAACCCTGTTGCCATGGGAAGGCAGCCAAGCCGTAGCCAGTGTGCCGGTACCATCGAGCGACATTAAGGCTATCCTTGAACTCATTGCCAAGGCCGAGCGGCCGCTGGTTTTGGCGGGGCATGGGGTTCGCTTGGCGGGTGCCGCAACGGCGTTTCGATCGTGGGTTGAGAAGTTGGGCATCCCGGTGGTGAGCACATGGAACGCTCTTGACCTCTTGCCCTACGACCACCCACTGTACGTTGGCAGGCCCGGCGTGGTGGCCCTGCGCGCTCCGAATTTTGCGGTCCAGAACTGCGACTTGCTCATCAGCATTGGCAGCCGCCTCGACAACATCATCACAGCCTACAATCCGCGCGGATTTGCGCGCGCCGCAAAAAAAGTGGTGGTGGATGTTGATGCCAACGAAATCCAAAAGCTGAACATGGATATTGCGGTTTCTGTGGTGAGCGATGCTTCTGCTTTCATAAGGGCCATAGACCAATTTGCAGTACCGGCGCACAAGGATTGGACCCCCTGGCAAACGCGTTGCGTTGACTGGAAGCAGCGCTATCCGGTCAATGACGGGCAACCATTTTCAATGACCGGACCAATTCTGCATTACCAACTAATGGATGCGTTGTCGGATGCCTTTCCGGCGGACACCCTAGTGACTACAGGCAGCTCTGGGTTGGCAATTGAGGCCTTCTATACCGTTTTTCGCAACAAGCCAGGCCAGCGTGTCTTTTTGACATCGGGCCTTGGAGCGATGGGCTACGGGCTGCCTGCGGCGATAGGGGCATGCCTTGCAAACGACCGCAAACCCATGATTGCCGTGGAAAGCGATGGCAGCCTGCAACTCAATATTCAAGAATTGGCCACATTGCGGGCATTGAATTTGCCGATTTGTCTGATCGTGCTGAACAACGACGGGTACGCGTCGATTCGCAGCACCCAGCGCAATTACTTCAAGTCCAGATACGTTGGCACGGGGCCAGAAGCCGGGCTAAGACTGCCTGATCTGGAAAAGGTGGCTAACACTTACGACATTGCGTTTATGCGCATCGCAAGCGTTGCAGATCTCAAGCCCCTGTTGCACCAGGCGCTGGGCCGCCCACGCCCCATCTTGATCGACGTGCAACTGACTCCGAATGAAGCGCTGGCGCCGAAAGTCTCAGCCCTGCCACAACCCGATGGTTCCATGCTATCGATGCCTTTGGAAGACATGTCCCCCCTATTGCCATTGGAGGTGATGCAGGCGGAGATGCTTGTCGACCTGAGTGAGCAGTCATTTATTGCGCGGCGAGCTTAGCCGCTGCCTCTTCGGTAATAAAAATGTCGAATGCTTGCTGCCGGGTTTGCGCTAGTTCCCTCCCCACGACACCCTTGCTGCGCTTGGCCAACATGCCAAAGTCTGCGCAGTTTTTGCCAGAAGCAGAAACATTGCACATGGACAAGGGCGAGGATCTGGATGTGTTTCAGTGCGAGGCATGCGGCTTGGTGCAAATTTGTAACGAACCTGTCCCTTACTACAAGGAGGTTGTGCGTGCAATTGCCTTTTCGGAAGAAATGCGCGCATACCGACGGGATCAGTTTGCAGTGTGGGTGAAAAAGTATGCCTTGCGGGGCAAGAAGGTGCTGGAAGTAGGTTGTGGGTGCGGTGAATATTTGTCGTTGTTGAACGCAGCCGGGGTGGATGGGTACGGTATTGAATACGCACCGCAATCGGTGGCCGATTGCATCGCACACTCCTTGCACGTGACCCGCGACTATATCGATAAAGCCGATTCCACACTGGCGTCGGCACCTTTCGATGCGTTTGCGGTTTTCAACTTCATGGAACATTGGCCTGACCCTAACGCGAGTCTGCGCGGTATTGCGCACAACCTGACGGAAGGCGGGATCGGTTTGGTTGAGGTGCCGAACTTCGACATGATTTTGAAGAAGGACCTCTTTACCGAATTCATCAGCGACCACCTGTTTTATTTCACGAGGGAATCACTTGAAACCACCCTTCGGCTAAATGGATTTGAGGTAGTTGAAGTCAACGCCATTTGGCATGACTACATCCTTTCCGCAGTTGTGCGAAAAAGGGTTCCGAGCGATGTGAAAACTTTCGCTGCGCGGCGCGTGGCAATCACGAACGAGATTACTGATTACATCCAGTGCTTTGGCGTGAACCGCGTCGCCATCTGGGGTGCGGGACATCAGGCTTTGGCCGCTATAGCACTGCTGGGATTGGCAGGCAAGGTTCGCTATGTGGTTGACTCAGCGCCATTCAAGCAGAATAAGTTCACACCGGCCAGTCATATTCCCATCGTGGCACCGGATCGCCTGGTTAATGATCCGGTGGATGCAGTAATTGTGATGGCAGCGAGCTACTCTGATGAAGTTGCCAGGGTTATCAGGCATCAATACAGTGGTGTTAGGTCAGTGGCGATACTGCGTGACACTGGATTGGAAAGGATTTGATGTGAGCTTGCAAGCGCATATTGACGCCATTGAGGCGCACGTCGAAGATTCATCCAAAGGGCTGCCAAAGGAAGTGTTCTATCTTGCCAGCAGGTTGACTCCCATGGTGAATGTGGACTTGTTGGTCAAAAATGACGAGGGGCAAACTCTCTTGACATGGCGTGAAGACGAATACTATGGGCCAGGGTGGCACGTGCCGGGCGGTATCGTTCGCTTCAAAGAAACGATCGCTACCAGAATCGATGCAGTAGCGGCGAGTGAACTTGGCGCGAAGGTGGCGTTTAAGAAAGAGCCATTGCGGATGAATGAAGTGATGCATCCGACAAGAAACACGCGTGGACATTTCATCTCGTTGTTGTACCAGTGTGTGCTGATAAGTCCAGTCGATCCTAGATTGGAATATCAAACCGGTAGGCCAAAGAACGGGGCGTGTGCCTGGCACACGGTTTGCCCGGACAACCTGATCAAAGTCCATGGAATGTACAAGAGCTTCATTGACAGTCAACAGGGATAGGATTCGCAGGATCAGGTTGCACCGGGTAGTGGGCGCGACGTTAGATGTATGAAAATGGCCCGCTGGAATTTGGACGCTGACTTCGATTTGATTCTTGATCGGACGGCTGCTCTTTGGCCTTCGCTGCGTGGCGGTTCATTTTTTGTAACCGGTGGCACAGGTTTCTTTGGCCAATGGATTCTTGAGACGCTGCGCCGGGCGAACCAGCGTCACCAGTTGGGACTCCGCGTCTGTGTGTTGACACGCGACCCACAGGGATTTGAGCGAAAGGCGCCCGCACTGTTCGCTGACCCAAGCATGCACTTTGTTGCGGGCGACGTAAAGGACTTTACGTTTCCGCAAAGCGAGTTTTCCCATGTAATCCATGCTGCGACGACGTCCGCGCATGAGACATTTGGTGGCGAGGGGCCGTTGGCCAAGTTTGATACCTTGGTAGTTGGAACTAGGCGGGTACTGGATTTTGCCGCCGTGTGCGGCGTCACAAACCTATTGTTCACGAGTTCCGGGGTGGTTTATCACCACCCCACTGTCACCGAAGATGGCGAATTTGAGCCGGTTTCTGAGTCTTGCTTGATGGCACCTCCAACATGTGACCCCAATACTGCACTGGGACAGGCGAAGCGCGTAGCTGAGTTCTTGTGTGCCACGTACGCACAAAAGCATGAATGGCATCTTGGTGTGGCGCGATGCTTTAGCTTTGTTGGCCCCTACCTGCCGCTGGATATCCACTATGCCATCGGGAACTTTATTGACCAGGCACTGCGTGCTGAACAGATCACCGTTAAGGGCGATGGCAAAGCGCTCCGCAGTTACTTGTATGCAGGAGATTTAGTTGTCTGGCTTTTAACCCTTCTGACGGGCGGGCAAAGCGGCCTTGCTTACAACGTCGGCTCGGACAGATCGCTGAGCATTGCAGAACTCGCTGTGATGGTTGGAAACCTTGTTTCCCCCGGTAAGCACGTGGAAATTCTCGGGACCCCCTGGCGCACGATTGGCAACCCAGTGCGTAACGTTTACGTTCCAGACATCACCCTGGCCAAGCAACTCGGCCTGGATGTCTGGACCGACTTGGCCACTGCCATTCAACGGACAGCAGAGTACGAAAGAGCGCGACATGACTAACTTAAAGGGATTCCTATGGATACTTCTCTAAAAATACTGCACGACAACGAAGTTCTTTCCCTAACGGAAAAGAGCAAGAGGAAAGACCAAAGCCAAAGACGGCCACGAGTACATGAAAAGATTCAAAACTATTTCAAGGGCATGATCGATGGGCAGATCAGCCCAATCCTTCGACTCAAGATTAACCGTTCCTTGTGTAACTTTCATTGCGCACACTGCTGTGAAGAGCCGTACATGAGCAGGGACCTGAAGAAGAAAATCGGGATCATCGACCCGCGCGTGCAGATGGGGATAGACGACTACCGAAAGCTATCCATCGAGGCAGATGAATGCGGCATATTCCGGTTCGTCCTTACTGGAGGGGAGGCCCTGTTGGACAAGAACCTGGACAAACTTATCGATGCCATCGACCCGATGAAACATTTGGTCATCCTTGACACGAACGGATGGACCTTTGACGAGAACAAGGCGAAGTGGTTCGCTGAATTGGGCGGCTATAAGGCACAGATATCCTTGGATAGCTTCATCGAGCAGGAGCACGACGAGTTTAGGAGTAAGAAGGGTTCTTACGCGCGGGTAATGCGCGCCCTTAGGGCTTCGAAGGAAGCTGGCCTTGAACTCTTGATCTCGACATGCATCATCCGTGACAGGGTCTTCTCAGCGGAATTCATGGACATGTGCGAGTATTGCAAGGTTGAAGATATTCCTTTGTACGTGACCCTAGCCAAGCCAGTGGGCACCGCGCGAGAACAAGCAACATGGGTTTGTACAAAAAAGGATGTGGACAGGCTGAAGTTCCTGGAAGATAAGTACAACGTTTTCACGCACATGTCACCGTCCTACGGCCAGCCCGGAAGGTGCATCACTGTTAAAGGAATAAATACGGTTAACCATGACGGGGAGATCGTGCCCTGTCCATATATGGACCTCTCAATTGGCAACGTGATGAAAGAACCCCTTGCAGCGATCCTCGACCGCGGAATGCGTAACCGGTGGCTTGGTCCTTACCGCGACGAATGCATCATTGGCGAACACCAAGAGTTTATTGCCTTCCACAACGGGGCAGTGAGTAAGCACATGAAAATTTCGCCACTACTGCCCGTTCCGTATGAGGCGGGATTTGGTTTGGAAGGAGAGGTAACAAAATGAGTTCGCAAGTTAACAACTCGCTATTCGATGCCAAAGGTAGGCGCATACCATATGACGGTATGCGTGTGTTCAATGTAGATTCCAAATACTATTACCAGTTGCACCAACCTGAGATCAGGTTCGCAGAAATACTAAAGAGGAGCCAAGACTTTGGTAGTGTTGACCAGGAAGTTCAGTCTTCCAAGTTTGAGGCTGCATGTAACCACCTACGGATTGACTACGCTAATCATCCAGCATGGAAGGACCTTTTTGGTGGGGTGCATGTACCTTTCATTTGTCCTCAGCAACCCCATGTCGTGGACTTAGGAGATGACTTTGAAAAGACGCTCACTGGGGTTGGTAAAGCATTTGAGGAAGCGCATCAAGGATCCCACTTCAAGGCGATCCTGCAGGGCCAATCCAAACTCACGGAAAATATCTCGATCGCCAAGAATTCCCGTTACGAGGCATTCTTGCGGGCTCGCAAGGCAGGGCCCGTGGTTGGGTGGTATTTCCCGCAGGCGTTGCAAGAGTTCGATACCGACTCGCAGCGCAAACAGATGAACAGCCTTCCCGAAGATGCAAATGTTTGCCTGAGCGGCGGCTATGAGGTGTCGGCGGCACTGATCGGAACACCAGGCCTGCTGATCGACCCCGATAACTATGCTCCCATACTCTGCCTTTCGGCGATGGAGCATTCTGATCCCAGGTTGGTGTTGCTCTTTAAGTCATACGGCCCGCACCTCGAATTCTGGTGCATGACGCAGATGCTTACGCCCACCATTAAACAAGTCTCGGAGCAGTGGGCCGGAGGGCTTACACTTTTCAAGAATTTGTAGATGCCTTGCCCCAAGAAACTACATGGCCATCATCGTTTTTGAATGTTAAAGAACATCACTAGCATTATTTTCGATCTGGATGGCACGTTGATTGATTCGGCACCCAGCGTTTTGGCAACGCTAGAGGCCACCCTAGCAGTTCACGGAATTGAGCCAATAATGGCGTTTGAATCGAGACTGATTGGCCCACCATTGTCCGAAATACTAATGAGACTGACGGGCGTGGTGGAACCAAAGTTGCTCAACGTCTTAGTGGAGACCTTTAAATCCCTATACGACACAAGTGGCTATAAGGCAAGTCGCATCTACCCGGGAGCGTCGGAGTTATTAAATGAACTCAGGCAACGAAATATACCAACTTACATTGCTACCAATAAACGTCGCATCCCCACCGAACTTATATTGGAACATTTAGGGTGGAAACCACTATTCAATGCCGTATACACCCTTGACGGAATGGAAACACAACACCAAAACAAGAGCAAAATGATCGCACTTATGCTAAGCGAGATTGACATTGAATTGAGCCATATCGCTTATGTTGGTGATACATTTGAAGATGGACTTGCTGCTGATGAAAACAACATCCGTTTTTACTATGCGCGCTGGGGCTACGGATCTGTGGACAAGGAAGGACTCCGGCCAGCCTGGTGCCCCATGAAGCAACCTCTTGACCTCATAGGAGACCTGACTGAGGGCTGAATATAGATGTCGCCAAAAGGAGGTGATCAAGAATCAAGAGCCACAGTGTCAGGAATAACTCAAGAATGAAGAGAATACTAAGAAGAATTTTTACGATATTTCTGAGAGTTACCGACGCCTTACTGCCTGCGTTCGTATTTCAGAAGTTGGTCGGAGTGTTGATGGTGCTGAAATTTGATCGGTTCGGTGCTTTTGCCGAATATTTTAGTCAAATGGATTCAATTGCATTGCAGAGAATTGGTCTGCCAATAGTCAATTCATTCACATTACTAACCCCGCAAGAAGAGCAAACATTTAAGCACAAGATATTGGATCCAGAATGTTTTGAAGTTATGCGGCTTCCTGTAGTGCACGGCTTATCAAAAGGTGGCAGCCTTTCTCTATATAAGAAGGAAATAACCCTATTTAGATTTGACAATGCCATATTCCATCCATTTTCAGATGTCATCAGAATTAATGATAGAGCATATTGGGACAAGCTATCGCGCCCACAATTAGCCAAGACCATATTTCAGGATAAGGATATCGTACGACTGGATGTCGAATCAAATAAGATATTTTTAAAAAGTTATCCAGTTGGTACTAAGATTGATGTTGGGTTTGGTCTCTGTGGTGTGCATGTAACCAGCTGGGGGCATTTTATCGGAAATTTCCTTCCGAAGATTGTTGCGCTGGAATCTATTAAAGATGAATCAAATATCAAAATAATCGTTCCGGATACGGTGGACGATCATATTAGAGAACTTGTTACTCGTTCCTTGAAATTAATCGGAGATTTTGAAGTTGTCTATGTCAAGAATAATTTGCTAGTCGAGTGCAGGAAAATTTACTATTGTAATGCACCCTCATTTATTGCTGATCATGCTGCCTATATCACTTCCGCAGATACACAAATCACCACATATTCCGTTGACGCAATTCGAAAGTTTGTTGATAATATCGTAAGGACCATCGATCCTGGGACTACAAGAAGACTGTACATCGGTAGACGTGGTATTAGAAATCTCATCAATGCTAAAGAAGTAGAGGACTATTTTGTTGCCAAAGGATTTACAATCGTTTTTCCACATCTATTGAGCTTTGATGACAAGGTCGAATTGTTTTCGAACGCATCGCATGTTTGTGGACCGGGTTCAAGTGGATTTCAAAATATAGTATTTTGTAAGCCTGGAACTAAAATCCTAACGTTTACGAACTACGCCTGTGGCCAAGATGCATATTCTTTTGCATTTGGTGCTAGAGACTTTGAATTATCGATCTGCATATTAACTGGAGTTGGGCCAAAATCCGGTAGTCCGCATGATTCCTATACCATTTCACTCGACAAGATTAGAGATTGTCTCCGCGATACAAAGTTCTTGGATTGAGCTCCATTCTGAATGACTATATTGTTTTTTTAAATCTCGAACAGTATGACGCCATTTCAACGATCATTAACTGGTGAGTTTGTGAATTTGCGCGCATTGCAGGGCAAAGATGCGGAATTGACGTTTTCCTGGCGGCAGGCGCATCGAGCACGGTTTTTGAATGCAGGTGCCACTACTGTCGAAGCACAGGCAGCATGGATATTTTCACGCCCTTCAAATGAATTCAACTTCATAATCGAACTCAAGAATAACCACGAGGTTGGGATGCTGTCACTAATTGATGTGGACATGGCGAATCTTCGTGCCGAACCTGCCAGATTCCTGATTGGCGATGAGGCGGCCACGAGGGGTGTTCCTGTTGCGGCCGAAGCAATGAAATTGTTGTATTCCTTGGCCTTTGATGAACTTGGTTTAGTCCGCGTTTGGGGCATTGTGGCAGCTAACAACTCTTTAACTGTTAAATGGCAGAAGTATATGGGCATGAAGGAAGAGGGCAGATTGCGCAACCACCTACGCCAAGGAACTAGCTTGTACGATGCAATTTATCTTGGCTTATTGGTGGAGGAATATCGCAAGACCACCTTGCCTCGCCTTAATGGTCTGATTTCAGCGGCTCGACGCGGGCCTTAAATTCTTTATCAAGGATCAGTAGTGTCCCAACGTTTTCACATCAGGACGTCGTAAGTTAATGAATCGCTTGATGAATTTGGTGTTTTTGTCTGGTCTCGATTTGAACGTCGAGCGTCAGACTGTTGGTCTTTTGCGTTCTGACGCGAAGGACCGCCA
>CAITXW010000340.1 GCA_903896425.1 uncultured beta proteobacterium
GTCGAGGCCGCTCGAAACGATGCCGGGGAAAGCAATGATCAAGCCGACCATGATGATCTGGATCAGCACGAAGGGCACGGCACCCCAGTAAATCTGCATGGTCGTGACCGGTGCAATCAATTTCTTGGTCAGCTTGTCGGTGTACTCACGGGTCGGCGCCACGCTGCGCAGGTAGAACAGCGCAAAACCGAAGGGCGGGTGCATGAACGAGGTCTGCATGTTCACACCCAGCAGCACGCCGAACCAGATCAGGTCGATGCCGATTTTTTCTGCCACCGGTGCCAGCAGCGGCACGACGATGAACGAGAGCTCAAAGAAGTCCAGGAAGAAGGCCAGGAAGAAGATCAACAGGTTGACCACGATCAGGAAGCCGACCTGACCACCCGGCACCGAGGTCAGCAGATGCTCCACCCAGCGCGAGCCATCAACGCCCTGGAACACCAGGCTGAAGACGGTGGAGCCAACCAGAATGAAGACCACGAAGCTGGAGAGCTTGGTGGTGGTCATCAGCGCCTGTTTGAGCAGGCCCATGTTGAGGCGCCCCCGGCTCATGGCCATGATCAGCGCGCCCATTGCCCCCATGGCGCCGCCTTCGGTTGGCGTAGCCACGCCCAGGAAGATGGTGCCCAGCACCAGAAAGATCAGCAGCAGCGGCGGGATCAGAACAAAGGTCACGCGCTCGGCCATGCGTGAGAGCAGACCCAGGCGTGTCACCTTGTTGATGAGCGCAATGACAAAGGCCAGGATGACGCCGGCACAGAGCGAGACCACGATGGTTTCATCGGTCGGCACCGTCAGCGCCGCGTTGCCGCTGACCCAGTTCGAGAAGCGTGCGTAGTTCTGCCCCAGCGTCACTGCCAGCGCGGTCGAGATCAGGGTCAAGATGCCCAGCGAGCGCAGCCCGCTTGTGCCATCGTCCTCGCGAATGGTGCGTGCTTCGGCCGGCAGCGCTGGCACCCATGTCGGGCGGATGAAGGTCAGCAGGATGACGTAGCCGACGTACATGCCGGTCAGCGCAAAACCCGGAATGAAAGCGCCTTTGTACATTTCGCCAACGCTGCGTCCCAGTTGGTCGGCCAGAATGATCAGCACCAGCGATGGCGGAATGATCTGCGCCAGGGTGCCCGATGCGGCAATCACGCCCGAAGCGACACGACGGTCATAGCCGTAGCGCAGCATGATGGGCAGCGAGATCAGACCCATGGAAATAACCGATGCCGCAACGACGCCGGTGGTGGCTGCCAGCAGCGCGCCAACAAAGATCACGGCAAAGGCCAGGCCACCGCGCAGCGGCCCGAACAACTGGCCGATGGTGTCAAGCAGATCTTCGGCCATGCCGCTTCGCTCCAGGATCAGCCCCATCAGAGTGAAGAAGGGAATGGCCAGTAGCGTGTCGTTCTTCATGATGCCGAAGATGCGCAGTGGCAGCGCCTGCAGCAGGGCTTCGGGCAGCAGCCCGAGTTCAACGCCGAGGAAACCAAAGAACAGGCCGCAGGCGCCCAGGCTAAACGCGACCGGGAAGCCCAGCAGCAGAAAGACGATCAGGCCCCCGAACATGATGGGAGCGATGTTTTGAACGAGAAATTGCATTTGTTAACTCCCGGATCAGGCGGCGTTGGCCTTGGCGGCTTTTTCTTCGGCCAGTTTCTGAATGGCCTCAGCCAGCTCTTCTTCTGCGGTCTTCTCGACCTTCTTGTGCGTTGGGTCTTCAATCAAACCCATCAAGAATGCGAGCCGTTTGATCAGTTCCGACCAGCCTTGTAGCCACAGCAGGCCAAAGCCCAACGGCATCATGGCGTAAACCGGCCACAGGATCAGGCCGCCGGCATTGGACGACATCTCGCCGGACTGGTAACCCTTGAGGAAAAACGGAACGCCAAACCACAGGATGGCCGAACAAAACGGCAACAGGAACAAAGTAAAACCGAAGACATCGATCCAGGTCTGCACGCGCTTGGACCAGCGGCCGTAGATGACGTCGATCTTGACGTGCTCACCATTGAGCAGCGTGTAAGCCGAAGCCAGCAGAAAGGATGCGGCAAACAGGTACCACTGCACTTCGAGGTAGGCGTTGGAGCTGACGTTGAAGATCTTGCGCACCGCGGCGTTGACGGCGCTGATGATGGTGGAGGCCAGAATCAGCCAGATAACGTGTTTGCCAATCTGGCCGTTGAGCCAGTCGACTGCCTTCGAGAACTTCAGAAGCACATGCATGGAATCTCCCTCAAGTTTAGTTATGGACAAAACCGCCACTTCCCCGTTCCTTGGTAAGAGACGGTTGTCCAGCGGGTGTGCTCTTTTGAGCATAACCCCTAACAAACGAGAAAATTGCGAATTCCCTTGTTTTGCCTAGGGGTATACGGCGATTCTAGTGTGCGCGGAAGCCGGTTTTAGCCAGGGTTTGCGCTTAGGCGCTATTTTTTTCGCCGCGCAAAGTCCCACCACGGCAAGACCCGGCGTAAGGATTGGATTTCGCCGCTGTGCTGTGGCGCGTAGCCGGCCATGCTGGCCAGGCGCTCCTGCCAGCGCTGGCTTTGCAGCAGCTTCAGCAGCGCGGCGATGGCGGGTTCAGTCAGGGCTGATTTCAGACACACCAGGTGGTAGTTCTCCTGCACCAGCGGCACAAAATCAAGGCCGTGTGCGCGCGCGGCGAGTTCAATCCCGAGTGCCACGTCGGCAGCACCGCTGGCCACCGCGTGCGCCGCTGCCGTGTGCGAAGGCTCGGTCTGCTCGTAGCCGCGAATGGCGCTGCTGGGCAGTTCGCTTTGCGCCAATAATTCGTCGAGCACGACACGCGTTCCGGTGCCCAACGGCCGATTCACAAAGCGCGCCGGTCCGTTGGCCAGGTCGGTCAGGCTGTACAGGCGCAGCGGGTTGCCGGGCGCCACCATCAAGCCCTGCGTGCGCCGGGCAAAGCCGATGATCTTGTGCAAGCCCGGTTGCAGCATTCGCTTATAAACACGCTCGGCCAGCGATCCTGGCGCCGGGTGTTGCAGGGTATGAAATCCGGCCATTACACAGCGACCCTCGTTGAGGCCGCGGATTGCGTCCACGCTGCCGCAAAAGCGGATGTCCAGATGTAGTCTGTCGTTGCCGCTCGCCGCATCGGCGCCCAGCGCGTGTTCTCGCAGCGCCATCAGCGCGTCATCGTGGCTGGCGTAGAGCGTCGCGACGTGGGCGTTTTCATCAAAGGCAACGGCAAAGACGCGCTCCAGATCGCTGCGCAGCGCCTCGATCTGCGGCGCCAATCGTGCCTGCGCCTGACGCTCGGCCCACAGCAGTTTGGCGCCGAATTCGGTCAGCCGCGCTGATTGGCCCTTCTCCCACACCACCAGCTCGTTGCCGAGTTCTGCTTCCCAACGCTTGAGCGCGCCCCAGACGTGGCGGTAGGACAGGTCCAGCGCGCGCGCGCCGCCCGAGATCGAGCCGTGTGTGTTGACGGCTTGCAACAAGTCGAGTAACGGGTTTCGCACCATCGCCGGGCTGCTGTCGCGCGAGAGGGTGTAGTGGAACTGGAGCCTATGCACGGGATTTCATATGGCGGGTCGTTGATATGTTGGCTACGATACCCCAAAAATATTCCAATCAATGTCCTCTTTCTCCGACAGCGCTGCAACAGCTCTTCAACTCATCATTTCCCTGGACCCTGGTCTGCTCGCGATTGCGGCGCGCTCGCTTGCGGTCAGCGCCAGCGCCTGTGCCATTGCCTGCGCGCTCGGGCTGGTACTGGGCGCTTGGCTTGGCGTGGCGCGCTTTGCCGGGCGTGCTGCGTTGCTGACGCTGCTCAATACCTTTTTGGCCGTGCCCTCGGTGGTGGTCGGGCTGGTGGTCTATCTGCTGCTGACACGCGGCGGGCCGCTCGGTTTTCTGGGCTGGCTCTTTTCTTTCAAGGCGATGGTGTTGGCGCAGGCCGTGCTGGTCTTGCCGGTAGTGGCGGCGCTGACGCGCCAGGCCGTGGAGGATGCCGAGAACCTGCATGGTGAGCAGTTGCGCTCCCTGGGTGCGCGGCCGCTGATGCGCAGCCTGCTGTTGGCCTGGGATGAGCGCTATGCACTGCTGACGGTGGTGATTGCGTCCTTTGGTCGCGCCATTTCGGAAGTCGGCGCCGTGATGATTGTGGGCGGCAATATTGATGGCTTTACCCGCGTCATGACGACAGCCATCGCACTGGAAACTTCCAAAGGCGATCTGCCACTGGCGTTGGGCCTGGGGCTGATTTTGCTGACTGTTGTGCTGCTGCTCAACGTCCTGATTTCAATGGTGCGGCGTTGGCGTGAGCGCTCCGAACTCGGTGAAGGCCGCTCACATGCGCTGCACGATGGCGCACACAAGGTGGCGGTGCCCGTGCTGGAGGTTTCTTCGTGAAGCCGCTGTTTCGCCTGAAGGGTGCCAGCGTCCATTTCGGGCCTGCCCACAGCGCCGTGCGCGCGCTCAGCGATGTCACGCTGACGATCAGCGCCGGCGAACGGGTGGCCTTGGTCGGCGCCAACGGCTGCGGCAAGAGCACGTTGCTGCGTCTGCTGCACGGCCTGGCCCGGCCCACAGCAGGACAGCTTGAGAGCGGGTCGGCGGCGCGCCAGGCCATGTTGTTTCAGCGCCCGCATCTGCTGCGCTTGTCGGTGCAAAGCAATGTCGCGCTCGGCCTCTGGCTGCGTGGCACGGCCTGGCAAGCGGCCCGGGCAGGCGCGCTGGCAGCGCTGGAACGTGTCGGGCTGGCAGCGCTGGCCCAGCGCAATGCGCGCAAGCTCTCGGGCGGGCAGCAGCAGCGCGTCGCGCTGGCCCGGGCCTGGGCGCTGGCGCCCGATGTGCTGCTGCTCGATGAACCCACCGCCAGTCTGGACCCGCACGCCAAGCGTGAAGTTGAAGCACTGATCGACGAATTTTCCAATCCGCCGGCGCCCGCTGATGGCGCTGCTGCCGCCATGACCCTGGTCTTTGCCAGCCACAACCTGGGCCAGGTCAAGCGTCTGGCGAGCCGCGTGATTTATCTGGAGCAGGGCCGTGTGCTGGCCGATCTGCCGGTGACCGATTTTTTCAACGATGCGCTGCTGCAAAGCCGCTACCCCGCCGCCCAATTATTTGTTAAAGGAGAGCTTGCATGACTGTTTCCAAATCCCTGTGGCGCACGGCGCTGGGCGCCGCCTTGATACTGGCAAACCTGGCGGCTTCCGCGCAGGCTATCGTGGTTGCATCAACCACCTCGACCGAGCAGTCAGGTCTGTTTGCTTACCTGTTGCCCGAGTTCAAGAAAGCCAGCGGCATCGATGTCAAGGTGGTGGCGCTCGGGACCGGGCAGGCCATCGACATGGGGCGCCGGGGTGATGCCGATGTGCTATTCGTGCATGACCAGGTGGCCGAAGAAAAGATTGTGGCCGAGGGCTTTGCCGTCAAGCGCTTCCCGGTGATGTACAACGATTTTGTGCTGATCGGCCCGGCCGCTGACCCGGCCAGGACCAAGGGCAATGACATCGTCGAAGCGCTGAAGAAACTCGCCACCAGTAACGCCGCCTTCATCTCGCGCGGCGACAAGAGCGGCACGCACGCGGCCGAACTGCGCTTCTGGAACATGGCGCAACTGGCCGACAAGAAGGGTGCCGGCTACAAGGAGTGCGGTTGCGGCATGGGCCCGGCGCTGAACATTGCGTCGAGCAGTGGTGCCTACCTGCTGGCCGACCGCGGCACCTGGCTCAACTTCAAAAACCGCGGCGACCTGGCGGTGCTGGTCGAAGGCGACAAGCGCCTCTTCAACCAGTACGGTGTGATGCTGGTGAACCCGGCCAAACATGCACATGTGAAAGTGGCCGACGGTCAGAAATTCATCGACTGGTTGGTGACGGCGCCGGGGCAGGGCGTGATCGCCGGCTACAAGATCGGCGGCGAGTCGGTGTTCTTCCCCAACGCTGGCAAGTGAGTCGCAGCATGCGTACGAAACTTTGCGCCAGCGTCGCACTGGCGGCGCTGTTGGCAGCGTGCAGCAGTGTGGAGAAGGCGCCACCGACTGCCGTCGCAGCCGCGCCGGCGATCCAGGTCTATGCCGCCGGCAGCCTGCGCGCCGCGCTCAATGCCATTGCCAGCGACTACGAGGCGCGCACTGGGCAGAAGATCACATTGACCTCCGGACCTTCGGGTCTGCTGCGCGAACGGATTGAAAAAGGCGAAGCGGCGCAACTGTTTGGCTCCGCCGACACCGAGCATCCGCAACGCCTGGCGCAGCGCGGTGGCTGGCAGACCCCCGTCACCTTTGTACGCAACGGCCTGTGCGCGCTGACCAGTGACAAACTCAACACCACGTCGGCCACCCTGCTCGATACCCTCTTGAACCCACAGGTTCGTGTCGGTTCCTCAACGCCAAAATCCGACCCCTCGGGCGACTACACCTGGGCATTGTTCCGCAAGGCCGAAGCGGTGCAAGCGGGTGCTTATGCCAGGCTCGACGCCAAGACCTTGAAACTCGCCGGCGCGGCCGATTCGCCGAAGCCGCCCGACGGCATCAGCGCCTATGGCTGGCTGATGGACCAGGGACGCGCCGACGTCTTTTTGACCTATTGCACCAACGCCGTGGCGGCGCAAAAGGAAGTGCCGCGCCTGCGCGTGGTGCAGGTGCCGCCTGAGTTGCAGGTGGCCGCTGCCTACGGGCTGACGCTGCGCGCTGACGCCTCGGCACCGGCGGCTGCGTTTGCGCAGGCCTTGCTGGCGGCACCGGCGCAACAGGTATTCAGCCGTTTCGGCTTTATCCAGCCGTGAGTTGACGAGCACGCTTGGCGCGTGCACGGATGTTGAGCGATTCGACCGTCAGCGAGAACAGCATCGCCACGTAAACGTAGGCTTTGGGCACATGCACGTCAAAGGCTTCGGCGACCAGCAGTGTGCCGACCATGGTCAGAAAAGACAGTGCCAGCACCTTGATCGAGGGGTGGCGCTCGACGAAGTCGCCAATGGGTTTGGCTGCCAGCAGCATGACCGCAACCGACGCCACCACGGCTGCCACCATGACGCTGATCTGGTCCACCATGCCGACGGCGGTGATGACGGAATCGAGCGAGAAAACGATGTCGACAATGCCGATCTGCACAATCGGGCGCCAGACCATCTGCGCACCGGTCTTGACCGCTTCGGCGCCGGCGCTGGCCTCTTGGCTGGGGTGTGCTTCGACTTCCAGA
>CAITXW010000341.1 GCA_903896425.1 uncultured beta proteobacterium
ATAAGAGTTCAATCAGCGCTGGGGGCCCTTTTTTGCCAACTTGCTAATTCAAGTTCGCTCTGGGCCCTGTGAATGAAGGGAGATGTACAAATATGCGCTGCTTGGTTTCAGCGCAGCCTTGGATTATGGCACAAATTCGGGTTTCTACCTAAGCCTCCAGTTTCAGGAAGTGTTTTCGATAGTGCTCAAGCTCATCAATCGACTCGTGCACATCGGCCAACGCGGTGTGACGTTGCTGTTTTTTGAAGGCGTTGTAGACCTCCGGACGCCAGCGCTTGGACAATTCCTTGAGCGTGCTTACATCCAGGTTGCGGTAATGAAAAAAAGCTTCAAGCGTTGGCATGTAGTTCGCCAGGAAACGCCTGTCCTGGCCGATGCTGTTGCCGCACATGGGTGACGCGTTCTTTGGCACATATTGGCTGAGGAAATCAATCAGTTGGGCTTGTGCATCCGCCTCGGTCAAAACTGACCCCTTCACTTTGTCAATCAGACCTGACTTGCCGTGCGTGCCCTTGTTCCATGCGTCCATCTTGTCAAGTTGCGCATTGCTCTGATGGATAACCAGGACCGGACCTTCTGTGCGACATTCAAGCCGGGGGCCCGTGACGATGACCGCGATTTCAATAATTCTGTCAATTTCAGGCACAAGCCCCGTCATCTCACAATCAAGCCAGACCAGATTTTGATCCGACTTGGTAAGCGACAGGACCGTCGATGAGTTGTTTGGTGCATTCATGGCCGGAATTGTCGCTGATGACCTAAACTCGGGCGCAATGTTCGATTTTTCCCCTCATTTTCCCCACCATTGATGTTGACGTTTATCTTCGTTGCAGCCCTTCTGGCGAGTACCGTATTGAGGCTGTGGCTTAGTTCACGCCAGGTGCGGCACGTCGCGCAACATCGCAATGAGGTTCCCGGCGCTTTTTCGCGCACTGTGTCACTGATTGCCCACCAAAAAGCCGCCGACTACACCTTGGCCAAGACACGTTTTGGTCTGATTGAACTTGCACTGGGTGCAACAATTCTCCTGGGATGGACTTTGCTTGGAGGGCTCTCGGCACTCAACCATCTGCTGCTCAACTGGATGGGCGGCGGCATGGGTCAGCAACTCGCACTGCTCGCCGGGTTTGTCATCATTGGCGGACTTTGTGACCTGCCGCTGAGTCTGTACCAGACTTTTGTCATTGAGCAGCGCTTTGGTTTCAACAAGATGACTCCCAAACTATGGTTGCTGGATTTGTTCAAGGCAACTGCCATTGGCGCTGTCATTGGCCTACCGATTGCGGCGCTGATTCTGTGGATGATGGCAACTGCTGGTGAGCGCTGGTGGTTCTGGGCTTGGACGGTCTGGATGGGCTTCAATTTGCTGCTATTGCTGATCTACCCCACTTTCATCGCCCCCCTGTTCAACAAGTTCGCGGCGCTCGAAGATGAAACCATCAAGGCCCGCGTGACCGCCCTGATGCAGCGTTGCGGATTTGCTGCGAAAGGGTTTTTTGTCATGGATGGCAGCAAGCGCAGCGCTCATGCCAATGCTTACTTCACGGGTTTTGGTGCCAGCAAGCGCGTGGTGTTTTATGACACGCTGCTGTCCAGTTTGACCCCAGACGAAGTTGACGCGGTCCTGGCGCACGAACTAGGACACTTCAAGCACAAGCACATCATCAAACGCATTGTTTCCATGTTCACGCTGAGTTTGTTTGGGTTTGCCCTGCTCGGCTGGTTGGCGACGCAACCATGGTTCTACACCGGTCTGGGCGTGCAACCCAACCTAAAGACCCCCAATGATGCGCTGGCATTGCTGTTGTTTATGCTGACCGTACCGGTATTCAGTTTTTTTATCGGGCCTGCGTTTGCGCAACTCTCACGCAAACACGAGTTTGAAGCGGACGCCTACGCAGCGGCCCAGACCAGTGGTGCAGACCTTGGCTCTGCCTTGCTCAAGTTATACGAGGACAATGCATCAACACTGACACCCGATCCTCTGTACGTGAAGTTCTATGCGTCACACCCACCAGCATCCGAGCGCTTGGCGCGACTGGTGAGCTGAGCCAATGACCGCTGACTGAACAGATGATTTTCTAATGGAACGGATTCCTCTCGAGCGCGGACTGATCGTCGCCAACTACGGCCGCCACTTTCTGGTGGAAACGGAAAACGGAAAACGGGTTATTTGCCACTCTCGCGGCAAGAAAAGCCAGGGCCTGGTGGGAGACCGTGTTCTGTGGCAGGCGTCGCGCGACGAAGGCACGATCGAAAAGATCGAAGAGCGGAAAAATCTCTTGTACCGTCAGGATGAAATTCGCACCAAGTCCTTCGCCGCCAATCTGGACCAGATACTGATCCTGATCGCTGCGCAGCCGGAATTCTCCAGCAGCCAAGTCTCTCGCGCACTGATCGCAGCAGAAGCGGAACACATCACCCCCATCATCGGACTCAACAAAAGCGATTTGATCGAACCTTTCGAGCGCGCC
>CAITXW010000342.1 GCA_903896425.1 uncultured beta proteobacterium
GCAGCGATTTCGGTCAGCAAGGCCTGAAACTCGACACTCGGGAACGGCACGCTCAGATCCTTGACGACCTGGCCACCGGCCTTCTCGAACGCTTCGCGGAAACCCCGCACCGATTCATCGCCCGCCGCGTACTTGTGCGTGATGGTGACGGCCTTCTTGGCGCCCTTCTTGGCCGCGACCTCGCCCATGGCATAGGCCGGCTGCCAGTTGGTAAAGGAACTGCGGAAGATGTTCGGCGCGCACATGCTGCCAGTCACGGCATCGGCGCCAGCGTTGGGAACAATCATCAAGGTGTTGGTGTCCTTGGCGACTTTGGCCATCGCCATGGCCACGCCCGAGTGCACGGAGCCGACCAGCACATCGACGTGGTCGCGCTTGACCAGTTTGTTCACGTTGTCGGTGGCTTTGGACGGGTCGGACTCGTCATCGACCTTGACGTACTCGATCTCACGGCCACCGATCTTGCCGCCCTGCTCGGCAACAAACAGGCGAAAGCCGTTTTCAATCGCCGTGCCAAGCGAGGCGTAAGTGCCGGTATAGGGCAGCATCAGACCGACCTTGAGTTTGCCGGTGTTCTGGGCCATGGCCAGGGGCGCTGCAATGACGCAAGCGGCAATCAGGCTGGTACGAAGTAGGTTCATGTTGTGTCTCCTGGGTTGTGTTTCTGCATAAATCGGGTGACCGCCGCGATCAGCTGCTCTGGTTGATCGCGCTGCGGCGAGTGGCCGCAAGCTGGCAACTCTATCAGTTCGGCGTGCGCGACGGCCTGTGCGATGCCCTGAATTTGTTTCATCGTGCCGTATTCGTCGCGCGTTCCCTGCAGCGCCAGCAGTGGGCAGGTGATGGATTCAATCTCTTTTTCAATCGACCAGTTTCTAAATTCCGGCGCCAGCCAGATCCGGTTCCAACCCCAAAATGCCGAATCCGGGTCGTCGTGATAAGCGCCCAATCGCGCGCGCAAATCGGTTTCCAGATAGGTTTTTCGGGCGACCTCAATGCTCTGCACCGACAGATCTTCGACCAGGATGTGCGGCGCCAGCACGATGGCGCCCGCCACACGTTTCGGAAAACGCGCGGCGTACAGCAGCGCGATGGAGCCGCCGTCGCTGTGACCCAGCAGCCAAGGCGGCTCGTCAATGGCCAGCGCTGTGAACAGCGCCGGCAGCACCTCATACGCCTGCCGGTGCATGAAGTCCACATCCCAGATTTCGTCGCTCACACGTGGCGTTGATCGGCCATAGCCCGGGCGCGAATAAACCAGACCACGACAGCCGACTGCCGCACACAGCGCTTGCGGAAAGTCTTTCCACATCGCCACCGAACCCAGCCCTTCGTGCAAAAAGACAAGCAAGGGCGCCGACGACTTCTCCGGCGCAATCCACGCAAGCTCGATGCGCACCGTGCGGCCGCGCCAGTCGATCTCGACAAAATTCTCTGTGTCGTTCACTGCGGCCTTGCGTCGCGCTCGCGCAGCCGGAAGCGCTGGATCTTGCCGGTAGCCGTTTTCGGCAACTCGCTGATGAACTCGATCAAACGCGGGTATTTGTAGGAGGCCAGCCGGTCCTTCACGAAGGCCTTGAGTTCATCCTCGCTCGCCTGCGCGCCGTCCTTGAGCACAACAAAAGCCTTGGTCTTGGTCAGGCCCTCGGCGTCGACCAGGCCGATGACGGCCGCTTCCAGCACCGACGGGTGCTGCACCAGCGTCGCCTCGACTTCGAACGGAGAGACATAGATGCCGCTGACCTTGAGCATGTCGTCGCTGCGGCCGCTGTAGGTGTAGGTGCCGTCGGTGTTGCGTATGTATTTGTCACCGCTCTTGGTCCAGCCACCCTGAAAGGTTTCGCGCGTCTTGTCGCGGTTGCCCCAATACATCATGGCCGCTGAGGGGCCCTGGATGTAGAGGTCGCCGGTCTCGCCGTCGGCCACCGGGTGGCCATCATCACCACGCAGTTCGATCACATAGCCTGGCACCGGCCAGCCGGTCGTGCCGTAGCGCACCTTGCCCGGGATATTGGACAAGAAGATGTGCAGCATCTCGGTTGAACCAATCCCGTCGATTATTTCGATGCCGAACTGCGCCGTAAAACGCGTACCCAATTCAGCCGGCAGCGCCTCGCCAGCCGAGGAAGCCAGGCGCAATTTGAGTTCCTTTCTATCCGGCAGCGCAGGCGATGCCAGCATGCCGGCAAAACCGGTCGGGGCGCCGAAGAAAACGGTCGGTTGCAGGCCACCGACTTCACCGCGCCAGCGTTTGAAGGTGGCGTCCGGCGTCGGCCGCTCGGCCATCAGCAGCGTCGTGGCGCCCACGCTCATCGGAAAGCTCAGACCATTGCCCAGGCCATAGGCAAAGAACAGTTTGGCAGCGGAAAAACAGACGTCCTGCTCCGTCAAACCGAGCACCGCCTTGCCATAGAGTTCGGCCGTCCAGTAGGGGTTGGCGTGCGAGTGCACCGTGCCCTTGGGGCGACCAGTGGAGCCGGAGGAATAAAGCCAGAAGCCGGGGTCATCGCCATGCGTGCTGGCGGGTTTTTGCGCCGGCGACTGCGCCTGCACAAAAGCTTCGAACTCGGTCTCTGAAGGGTGCAAGGGCGCGGCAGGATGCGAGACGATGACCTTGTGCACCTCGTGGTCGGATTTGATCATGGCGGCGTTGAGTGCCGGCAACAAAGCGCCTGAGACCAGCACCGCCTGTGCGCGTGAATGTTCCAGCATGTAGGCGTAGTCATCGGCCGTGAGCAAGGTGTTGACGGCCACCGGCACCAGACCGGCATACATCGCGCCTAGAAAACTCACAGGCCAGTCGCGGCAATCGTGCATCAACAGCATCACGCGCTCCTCGCGCTTGATGCCCAGTGCCTGCAAGCCGGCCGCGACGCGGCGCACGCGCACGTCAAGCTCCCCGTAGCTCAGCGTTCCCTGGTCATCGACAAAGGCCACTTTGTCGGGTCGCTGCGCGTTGGCCTGCAGCAGGTGCTGCGCAAAGTTGAAAGGGTCGGCAGGCGCCGCAACCTGGGACTCCGGGCTGTTGCTGGTGGTTGACGTCATCGAAGTCTCCTGTTCTTGTACCGGGCATCTGCGTGTATTATTCTGCTCACACCCGTCGATACACGAAATATTGTGCACTTAGCGAACCATAAGCCGGCAAAATGATGATGTCAAGCAATATATTGCACTTATTCGGGTAAGACCTTAGACATGAACAGCACCGATCCCGAACCCGCCCAAACACCCCGACTGGCAGAAAGTGACAGCGACTACCTGCGTGCCCTGGGCGAGCATGTGCGCGATCTGCGCGTGCGCCGCGGCATGACCCGCGCCATCCTGGCGCGCGACTCGGGCGTCTCCTTGCGTTACCTGGCGCAACTCGAAGGCGGGCAAGGCAATATCTCGATCCTGCGCCTACGCCAGGTGGCCCAGGCGATGGCCATGCCACTGGAAGAAATCATCCGGGTCGGCCCCGAGCAACCGGCCGAACTCACCTTGCTGGGCCAGTTTCTGGCGCGCCTGTCGCCGCCCGAACTGGTGGAGGCACAAAACCTGCTGCGCGGCGCTTTTGAGAAGAAAAGCCGACGCAACCGCATTGCCCTGGTGGGTCTGCGCGGTGCCGGCAAAAGCAGCTTGGGCAAGTTGCTGGCGGAACACCTGAAAGTACCGTTCATCGAGCTCACCGACGTCATCGAGCAAAGCGTCGGCACGCCGCTGTCGGTCGTGTTTTCCCTCTATGGCCAGGCCGCTTACCGTCGCTACGAGCGCCGCGCGCTGGAGCGCCTGATCGAAACCCACGAGAGCTTTGTGCTTGCCACCGGCGGCAGCATTTCGACCGAACCCGCGACCTTTGACGAACTGCTCACCTCCTGCTTTACGGTCTGGCTCAAGGCCAGTCCGGCCGAGCACATGGCGCGTGTCGTGGCCCAGGGGGACCGGCGTCCGATGGGCGAGAACCGGGAAGCCATGCAAGACCTGGAGCGCATCCTGGTTGGCCGCGAAGCCATGTACCGCAAGGCCGACGCCACCGTCAACACCTCGGGCCTCGACATCGAACAAAGCCTGGCCGAACTCCTGAAACAAATTTCCGTTTGATCCAGATCAAAGCCGAAAAATATTTTTCGGAATTTGACACAGTTTCGGATTAGATGACATATAGTGCACCTACTGCGTTATATTGCACATGGCGCAAATCTGATTCCGACTTGAAACCCATTCTGTGCAAAAGGAGATATTCCGATGAGCGACGGTTTGTTTGACCAGTTCAAGAACTGGTACGAAAAGCGGCATGACTATGCGCGCGACTGGAAACAGCGCACCGGTGGTCAGGTGGTGGCAACCATGTGCACGTATACGGCCGAGGAATTGCTGATTGCGGCCGACATGCTGCCGGTTCGCGTACTCGGCGCGCACGAGCCGCAGAACGTCACCGAGCCGCATATCTTTGGCATGTTCTGCCCGTTCTGCCGCGACTCGCTGGC
>CAITXW010000343.1 GCA_903896425.1 uncultured beta proteobacterium
CCGGTGGCTCAACCACCAGGCTGCAGTCGAGTCGCTCGACCGGCAAGGGCAGGCGCGGGCGCACGTGGTGCTCGATCGGTGCCAGATGTGTTTGCTTGAGTTGCTGCCAGATGCTGGCAGCCACGTCGCCACTGACGACACCGTTGTGCAGCATGGGGATGCTGGCGCAGCCAATCATGGTGTCGAGTTTGTTGCGCACCATGAACTCGGCCAGTGCACCCCAGAGGGCCATGATGACACCGCCGGTGCGGTAGTCCGGATGCACACAACTGCGACCCAGTTCCACCATGCGCTCGCGCAGGTTGCGCAAACGCGTGAGGTCGAATTCCAGATCGCTATAGGTGCTGCCAACCCGCGTCGCCTGCGCCGGCGTCAGCAAGCGGTAGGTGCCCACCACCTCTTGCGTGACCTGATCGCGCACCAGCAGGTGTTCGCAGTAGTTGTCGAACAAATCAATGTCATGCCCCGGCACTTTTGTAGCCAGACGCGCGCCCATTTCATCGGCAAAAACCTGGTAGCGCAGGCGCTGTGCCTGGGCCACTTCATCCGCATGCTTGGCCCATGTCACCGTAAGGCCGGCGCGCTCAACGGGTGCAACCGGTGCTGGAGTTGGGGCCTTGAAGAAAGACAGCGGACGCTGCAGAAAGTCTTTTGGCAAGAACAACTGCGAAATGGGAAAAGTCGGATTGGGCAGTTCTTTCAACTCGTTCTCCTTGTGGTTGGATGAACGAATGTTCGCTTACCAGAATGACGTTTTGATGGCACCCAAATGGCAGTTTGATGACAAGCCTATTGCGTCTCTGCGCGCCTCACAATGACGGGGCATGGTCGGCAGCTGGAGCCGAAGGCGAAAAGCGGGGACGCCTGTGCGCCGCCTCGCGGGTCACCCGATCTTCTTTACCTTTGCCGGTCGTTTCTCGAAATGCTTCAAGGCAACATAGGTCGCAACACCGACCAGGCTGCAGCCCAGAAAAAACACACCGTAGGCAATGGGCCAGGGGATGCCCTGGGTCATCATCGAAAACTCTGACATGCCACCCATGCCAGCCAGAATGTTGATCGGCATGAAGACGACGCCGAACACCGTCAACTGGTTGATGCGCTTGTTCTGGTTGATGTTGATGAAACCGATGGTGGCGTCCATCAAGAAGTTGATCTTGTCGAACAGAAACGAAGTGTGGCTGTTGAGCGACTCGATATTGCGCAGAATCTGCTTGGCGTCGTCAAACTGGGCCTGCGACAGAATTTTTCCGCGCATCAGAAAATTGATGGCACGTTGGGTATCGAGGATATTGCCGCGGATGCGGCCATTGAGGTCTTCTTCTTCTGCGATATCACCCAGAATGGCAGCGGCTTCGGTATCGCTGATGGTTTCGCTCAGCACCTGGCGCCCTACTTTGCCCAGCGTGGCGTAAATGTCTTCCAGCGAATCGGCTGAGTATTCGACATCGGCGCCGTACAGATCGAGCAGCACATCGGTGCAATCGGTCACGTAGCCGGCCTGGGTGCGCGCCCGGCGCCGCTGCAGGCGAAACACCGGCAGCTCTTCATTTCGAAGTGAAAACAAAATGCCCTGGTGCACGATGAAAGCAACCGGAACGCTGCGCGAGTTGCCTTCGCGGTCGAGCAAAAAATTCGAGAGCAGATGGATTTCGCCATTCTCTTCAATGTGATAGCGCGAGCTGACTTCAAGGTCCATGACGTCGCCCGGATCCGGCAGTGCCAGTCCGAAATGAGCGCCAACGTAAGCCCGCTCGGCTTTGCTGGCGCCGAGCAGGTCAATCCAGATCGGCGTGACGCCTTCGAGGTCTTTGCGGCTTTCAATCGGAACCTGACGCAGTTTGCCGTCTTTCAACTCAAACGCATTCATCTGGCTCTCATCAAACGCGGGCTGACGGTCACCGACCAGTTGTTCGCGGCGCTCGTCGGAGACCTCCCACAGCAAATCGTTCTCACGCTCCGCCGGTATCTGCTGCCACAGCAACGCGGCATCGTCAAGCGGCAAGGCGTCAAGAATGTTGCCAATTTCGCTGGTGGGCAATTGCTGCAACAAGTTGTGCAATTCAGCCAAATGCGTGCGCTGGTCCAGGGTTTCGACAATGTCCTGGCGCGGCATGCTCTGGCCGTGGACCATGCCTTCAACCCGCTTTTGCTTCTTCAGCATTTCAGAGACTTTTTCGAGTGACATGGACGTGGCTCTGTTGACTGGATTGGAATGACGGCTGAGTTTACCCCGGTGGCATTCCCAAAAGCGTCATCAAACTGAAATCTTGGCCCGCAAGAATCAAGGCTTGCTCACCACTCCCCTTCTGCGATGAACAAAATTGAAGAGACACAGGTTTCCGCCAGCGGCTTGCGCTACACAGCAAAGGAAAGCGGCTCTCCCTTTCAGGGCATGGGCAGCCCTGGCGAGACGCTGAGTTGCATCCACTGTGGTCGGCACAAACCCCGGCGCAACGGCGCCTTCAGGCGTTACCTGCACTCGCTGTTCTTCTATTGCTTTGACTGCAAGCCTCAGCAGGCTGCAGCATGAGAAAGACCAACGTCTTGCGCACAGTGGCCATTGAGAGTCCGCACAAGGGGAAAAAAGGCATCCAGCGCCTGCTCAATGCCTTTGGCTATTCGTGCTCCGGCCTGCAAGAGGCCTTTCGCAATGAGGATGCGTTTCGCCAGGAAGTGCTGCTGGCCGCCGTGCTGATTCCGCTGGCCTTTCTGGTCGAGCATCACATGCTGGGCCGCGCTTTGATGATCGCCTGCGTGCTGCTGCTGCTGATCGTCGAGTTGATCAATTCAGCCATCGAGGCAACGGTGGACCGGATTTCTCTGGACGACCACCGGTTGGCCAAACGCGCCAAGGACATTGGCAGCGCCGCCGTGCTGATCAGCCTGCTCAATCTGGCGGTCGTCTGGACCCTGGTTTTGCTGAACTGAGCATGAAGATCCTTTTCATCTCCGACGTCTATTTCCCGCGCGTCAACGGCGTCTCGACGTCCATCGAAACATTTCGGCGCAATCTGCAACTGCTCGGGCATACCGTCGATCTGATCGCACCCGACTACGGCAAGCCCACTGCGAACGAGAACGGCATCGTGCGCGTGCCGGCGCGCGCTGTGCCGCTCGACCCCGAAGACCGGCTCATGGGTTACGGCTGGGTCATGCAACAGTTGGAGCGATTGCGCGGCGAGCACTACGACCTGATCCACGTTCAGACACCCTTCGTGGCGCACTACCTGGGTGTCAAGCTGTCGCATCTGCTGGACATTCCGTGCATTGAGACCTACCACACCTTCTTCGAGGAATACCTCTACCACTACATCCCTTTTCTGCCAAAGTCGTTCACGCGCTGGCTGGCCAAGCGCTTCTCGCGCCATCAGGGCAACAGTCTGGACGGCATGGTGATTCCGTCGCGACCGATGCAGCGCGTGTTGCAGGCTTACGGAATCGAAACGACGATGGAAGTGATTGCGACCGGCATCGAGCCAGCGAGCTTTGTGCTGGGCGATCGCGTTGCGTTTCGCGAAAAATACGGCATCGGGCAAGAGCGACCGATGCTGCTTTTTGTCGGGCGCGTGGCGCACGAGAAGAACATTGACTTCCTGATCAAGGTCGTCAACGAGGTGCGCGGGCAAGTTGCTGATGTTCTGTTCGTCATCGCCGGCGAAGGCCCGGCGCGAGCCCACCTGGAACAGGAAGTGAAGCGGCTTGGGCTGGATCAGCATGTGCGTTTCATCGGCTACCTGGACCGGCATACGGAATTGAACAACTGCTATCGCGCCGCCGATATCTTTATCTTCTCGTCCAGAACCGAAACCCAGGGCCTGGTGCTGCTGGAAGCCATGGCGCAAGGTGTGCCGCTGGTGTCCACCGCCGAACTCGGCACCCGTGATGTGTTGCAGGACGGCGCGGGCGTCTGGATTGCGCAGGAAGAACTGTCGGATTTTTCCAGCAATGTCGTCAAGATGCTCGGCCACACGCAAGCACGCAGCGAATTGGGCGAACTCGGTCGCGCCTACGCGAATGAGTGGTCGGCTGCGAAGCAGGCGAAAAAAATGCTCTCCTTCTACGACACCATCATTGAGCCGGCGTAATGGTCAGCACGCGCTGATTGGGTTTCGGTACAAAAGTGCCGCTCCAGCCACTGGTGGCAATGCGCAGCTGATCTGCGCCCAATCTTGTCATGGTGAATTTGCCGCCCTGCCCCAGCAGGCTGCGCAGCAGCCAGCCGCTGGCCGGACCCATGCGCAGTTGGCCTTTGCCGAAGCTGATTTCGAAATCCATGCCAGCGCCACACACTGCGCCGCTGCCTTCGGCCCACAAGCCCTCGCCGGTCTTGATGAATTCCAGCGCCAGCGCACCGTGCCGCTCCACAATGGAGACCAGCAGCGGCTTGCCATCGTCCATCGTGGTCTCCACCCATTGCAGGGCATCACGCCGGTCGCCCAGCAGCGTCCTGAGTTCGCCGAGCGTTGTCACGCAGTCTGGCGCTGCCGCTACGTCATGACTGACCAATGACAGAAGCATCGACAAGGCAGCCAGCAAAAGGGGTCGCTTCACGGGGACGACTCAGTACCAGTGCTGCAAAGCCTGCGCGTGCTGCTGGGCGCGCGTCTCGGCACCGGGCAACCACAAGCGATGCCCACAGGCGGCGCGAGAGAGGAAGTCCAACAGCAACTGGTGCTGGCGCAACACGCGCTGCTGGCGGTGCTCGATCAGCGGGTTGAAGATGCCGTGGCGCGAGAACAGTTGGCGCGGGTTCTTCTTGACCCAGAGCCAGGAGCCCATCTCCAGCGTCAGCGGCAAAAAGACCCGCTGCGCCTGCGCACAGGACTGTAGGTACAGGTGGTCCCACAGGTCGCCATGCGCGAGGTACTGCTGGCTTTGCGGCTCGATGGTGTAGCGGTGGTGGCTGTTCGAGTCGACAAAAATATTCTTCAGCGCGTGCATCTCGGCCAGGTGCGTGATCGGCGCACGCTTGTGGGCGAAAGGAAACCAGATGCGGTCGCTGCTGCCAAAACCCGAATGGCAGTCCACACTCAGGCTGAAGTCGCGGCTCAGCAGTTCGCTGCTAACCACTTCGCAAACCGCCTGGTTCTCGATTTCCATGGGCCGGTCTTTGAGTCCCCGGTACCAGGGCAGGCCGGCACTCAAGCGCTGGCCACCGACCAGGAACGGCACCGGCTCCTGCGCCTGCACCGGCGCGTTGCGCATCAGGTCCACGCCCTGCGGGTTGGCCCGGGTTCCCAGCGCCATGCCGCCGGGATTGACGATGGGCATGAAGACCAGGCGCACCGACTCGAGTTGCCGATGCAGGGTGCTGTCCCATTGCAGGCGCATGACCAGACTTTGCAGATAGGCCAGCACCACACCCGAGCCAATGCGCTCGAGCCCGTGCACGCCACCAAAATAGCCCACCGCTGGAACATCAAGTGACGGGTTGCCGAGTGTGACAACATGAATCGGGCAAGTGCCACCCAGCGGCATGTTGACCTCGCACACGACACGCGACGCAAGCTGCCCAGCGCCAAGTTCGATGATGCGCTCCAGGGCCTGCAACTCAGGCAATGGGGGCAGGCTCATGGGCAGATCGAACGCAACAAGACAATCATCATGGGCGCTGAGCATAGCGGTGGCTCGACTGATCCGACAAGCCGTAAATGCTGGTGCGTCGTAATTTGGCACTGACACAAGGCTGTCACACAAGGCCTGTAACTTGCAGACCATCCAAGCCCTCAAACAGCCACACCATGCCAAACCGATCTGCCTACTTGCGCTTCATGGCCGTCCCGATCTGCCTGCTCTGGGGCATCGTTGAATTTCTCGCCCTGCAGCGCGCACGCTTGCAAATTCGCCGCACGCAATAGCCTGCTCAATGCCACACGCCATGCTGGAACAAACATTGCCGCAGCCGCTGGTGGGCACAGGAATGCCCAGCGCGGCCGGGCGTCGTCCGCTGCTCAAAGTGCTGTTGCTGGCGCAGGAATTCATCCGGGCCGGCATACTGCTGCGCTGGCAATTTCCGACGCTGCAACGCGAGCAAAAACTCCAGGCCATTCAACGCTGGGCCAGCAAAGTGCTGCAAATTCTGGAGATTGAAGTCCACTGCAATCAAGCACCGGACGCCGACTTCGCCGGACTGGTGGTTTCCAATCACCTGTCGTGGCTTGACGTTCTGGTCATCCAGTCGCTGATGCCAGGTGTTTTCGTGGCCAAAGCCGAGGTCCGGTACTGGCCACTGATTGGCGCAATGGCCCGCAACTGTGCCACCATCTTTGTCGACCGCGCCACCGCGCGCTCCGCCCACGCCATGGTGGACAGCACGGTCGCAGCCTTCGGGCAGGGCCATGCCGTGATTGCATTCCCCGAGGGCACGAGCACCGAGGGCCACGATCTGGGCCGTTTTCATGCCAACGTCTTTGAAGGCGCCATCCGCGCGCAGGCGCCGGTGCAACCCGTCTGCTTGCGCTATGTCGATGGCAGCACCGGATTGCCGGCCGAATCAGCCCACTTCACCGGCGAGACGACCCTGCTGGCGTCGCTGCGCAAAGTGCTTGCAACATCTGCCATCAAAACGCAGGTCAACCTGGGTCAGCGCATCAGCGCAACCGGTCACACCCGCAAGACCCTGTGCCACCAGGCGCATCGCGTCATTCGCACGCAACTGCTGACGCAGTCGCAATACCGGGCCCAAAATCACTGACGTGCCAGGGCCGCACGCAGTTGCGGCAGCGCAGCGCGCATGGCCACGCGGCCGGCTTCGATGGCACTGCGGCGCGCGCCAAAATCGGCGCTGGAGACACCGATCAAGGCCGGGCGCACCACCACTTCAGCGTCACGCAATTCAAAAGCGTTGATGCTCTTGCCCATGATGGAAAAGGTTTGCAACAAAACCTGCAAGGTGTCGCTGGCTGGGTTGCTTTCGGGCGTGTCGGAAATATCAACCGCAATGATCAACTCAGCGCCCATCTGGCGTGCGTAGCGCACCGGCACTGGCGAGACCAGACCACCGTCCACATAGTCGCGCCCGGAAATTCTGACTGGCTGAAACAGGGCCGGTACGGCGCTCGAAGCACGCACGGCGGTGGCGGTATCGCCACGCTGGAACAACATGCCCTGGCCGCTGTTGAGGTCGGTCGCCACGATACCGAGCGGCAACGGCATGGCCTCGATCACACGCCCGTTGACCTGCGCGCTGACATAGCGTGCCAGCGCCTCTCCACGCAGCATGCCGCGGCTGAAGATGGGCAGCGTCCAATCGGCAAAGGTGGCTTCTTCCATGAGCTCGGCCACCTGTTGCAACTGCGCACCGTTCTTGCCACTGGCGTAAAGCGCGGCGACCAGACTGCCAGCCGAGGTTCCCACGACCAGACTGGGGCGAATGCCGGCCTCTTCCAGCACCTGGATCACGCCAATATGTGCAAAACCACGGGCGGCGCCACCACCCAGCGCCAGACCGATACGGGGTGGCTTTTTCGGGATTGGTTGAACGACGGGCGGTGGCTCCGGCACCGGCGGCGGCGCAATGGGTGCCAAAGCGCAAGCCGTGAGCAACAGCACCAGCAGCAGCGTCGCACCCGCTGCGAGCAGGCGGCCAGGGCCGCGCCCCGGCTTCAAATCAGGCCTGACCAGTCGAGACCTCTTGCGGCTCGGGCTTAGCCTTTCCCTCTTTCTTGGGCAGCGGCTGGATCTCTAGCAGGACTTCGGTCTTGCTCTCGTCCTTGTCGTCGATATCGACCGTCAACCGGCCACCATCGATCAGGCGGCCAAAGAGCAACTCATCGGCCAGCGCACGGCGAATCGTGTCCTGGATCAGGCGCTGCATTGGCCGCGCACCCATTGCCGGGTCAAAGCCCTTCTTGGCCAGGTGCTTGCGCAGTTTGTCGGTGAAGGTGACATCCACTTTCTTCTCGGCCAACTGGGCTTCGAGCTGCAGCAGGAACTTGTCCACCACGCGCATGATGACGACCTCGTCGAGCGCCTTGAAGCTCACCACGGCATCGAGCC
>CAITXW010000344.1 GCA_903896425.1 uncultured beta proteobacterium
CAGATTGACGAGCCCTTTACCAAGCTGCTGACGCAGGGCATGGTGCTCAATCACATCTACTCGCGCAAGTCGGACAAGGGCGGCATCGAGTACTTCTGGCCGGCCGAGGTGGAAGACGTGCTCGATGAAACCGGCAAGGTGACGGGCGCGAAACTGAGGCAGGCCAAGGGCGATCTGCCGGCTGGCACGCCGATCACCTACGAAGGTGTCGGCACCATGAGCAAGTCCAAGAACAATGGCGTTGATCCGCAGGACCTGATCGAGAAATACGGCGCCGACACGGCGCGCCTGTACACCATGTTCACGGCGCCGCCCGAGGCCACGCTGGAGTGGAACGACGCGGCGGTCGAAGGATCGCACCGCTTTTTACGCCGGGTCTGGAATTTTGCATTCAAGCAAAGTGTGCGGGCCGCCGATACGACAAGCCGGGAAATCGTTTACAGCAAAGTCGCCAAAGCGCTGCGGCGCGAGATTCACGCCATCTTCAAGCAGGTCGATTACGACTACCAGCGCATGCAGTACAACACCGTGGTCTCGGGTGCGATGAAGATGCTCAACGCGCTGGAAGACTTCGCCGACGATGGCAGTGCCGGCAGTCAGGCAGCGCTGCGCGAAGGGCTGGGTATCCTGCTGCGCGCCATTTATCCGGCCACGCCGCATCTAACCCATGCGCTGTGGGGCGACCTGGGCTACAGCGCCGAATTGGGCGACCTGCTCGATGCGCCCTGGCCGAAAGCCGATGAGGCGGCGTTGCAACAGGACGAGATCGAACTGGTGCTGCAGATCAACGGCAAGCTGCGTGGCGCCATCGTCGTGCCGGCTGCTGCCTCGCGCGAGCAGATCGAACGCATCGCCATCGACAGCGAAGTGTTCCAGAAGCTTGCCGGCGGGCAGGCAATCAAGAAGGTTGTCATCGTGGCGGGCCGACTCGTCAACGTGGTGGTCTGAGGCACCACGCCATGCAACGCCGCCGCGCCATTACGATTCTGTGCCACTCGACCCTGGTCGGGTTCGCCACAATGGCACTGAGCGCTTGCGGCTTCAAGTTGCGCGGCGCCCAGAACTACGCCTTCCAGACACTGGCGGTGCTGCCGCAGCCGGGCGGCGCCCTGGCCCAGGAGTTGCGGCGGTCGGTGGATGCCTCGGTGCGTGTGCTCGCGCCCGGCGAGGCACTGACAAATGCGCAAGTGGTGCTTGACATCGTGCAGGAACAGCGTGAAAAAAGCGTGGTCGGCGTCAACAGCTCGGGCCAGGTGCGCGAGTTCCAGTTGCGCTTGCGTGTCAAGTTCAGTGTTCGCACGCCGCAGGGCAGAGAACTGGCGCCGCAGGCCGAGATATTGCTGCAGCGGGATATCAGCTTTAATGAAACCGCTGTCCTAGCCAAGGAGGCAGAAGAGGCCTTGCTCTACCGTGATTTGCAGACCGATGTCGTGCAGCAGGTGCTGCGGCGCTTGGCAACGGTCCGGCTCGATTGAAGTCGGTGCGTGGACTGTCCGGTACGCTGTCTGAGCTCTTGGCATGCAACTAGCCCCATCCCAACTCCAGAGCCATTTGCAAAAGGGCCTGCACAGCCTGTACACGCTGCATGGCGATGAGCCTTTGCTGGTGCAGGAAGCGGCCGATGCGATTCGGGCTGTGGCGCGCACGCAGGGCTATACCGAGCGCAGTTCCTACACCGTAGCCGGTGCCCATTTCGACTGGAGCGAGGTGCTTGCGGCGGGCGGGTCGCTGAGCCTGTTTGCTGATCGTCAAATGATTGAACTGCGTATCCCTTCCGGCAAACCGGGCAAGGAGGGTAGTGGTGCTTTGCAGCAACTCGCCGAGCAGTCGCGCGGCAATGATTCGACGCTGACGCTGGTCCTGTTGCCGCGGCTGGACAAGCTGACCAAAGGCAGCGCCTGGTTTGGTGCGCTGGAGAGTTTTGGCGTCACGCTGCAGTTTGAGCCGGTCGAGCGCAACGCGCTGGCGCAGTGGCTGGCGCAGCGCCTGGCGCTGCAGGGGCAGCGTGTTGCAGCCGGTGAAGAGGGGCAACGCTGCCTGCAGTTTTTTGCCGACCGTGTGGAAGGCAATCTGCTGGCCGCGCACCAGGAAATCCAGAAGCTCGCTCTGCTGTTTGCGCCCGGTGAATTGACATTCGAGCAGGTCGAAAGTGCGGTCCTGAATGTGGCGCGCTATGACGTTTTCAAGCTCTCCGAAGCGGTGCTTTCGGGCCAGACGCTGCGCGTGCAACGCATGCTTGATGGTCTGCAGGCCGAGGGTGAGGCCGAAGTGCTGGTGCATTACACGCTGAGCGAGGACATTCGCGCCCTCAAACGCGTCAAGGACGCGATCAATCAGGGCCGCCCGCTGCCGATGGCCCTGCGCGAGCAACGGGTCTGGGGTGTCAAGGAGCGCTTGTTTGAGCGTGTGCTGCCGCGCCTGAGTGAGGCCAGCCTGGCACAGTTGCTGGAAGCGGCCCACCAGGTCGACGGCATCGTCAAGGGTTTGAAGCAGCCAGACTGGCCCGCCAACGGCTGGCAGGCCTTGCAGCGCCTGGCCATGCAGCTGTGCAGCCAGTGTGCGGCGCCGGCCCCAATCCGGCGCGCGAAATAGAGGTCGTCCGGCGTGAGAAAATAAGGCATGAACGCGCTCAACCTTGTGGAATACAGCCAGACCCTGGGTGCCCAGGCGCGCATCGCTTCGAGCGCCATGGCGCGTGCCCCGGCAGCGGTCAAGAATGCGGCATTGCGTACGCTGGCGGCTCTTTTGCGCAGCAATGTGGCAGCCTTGCAGACAGAAAATGCAAAAGATCTGGTGCGTGCCGTGGCCAATGGCTTGGCCGCTCCCATGGTGGACCGGCTCAAGCTTACGGCGCCCATCATCGAGACCGTAGCCCAGGGCTGCGAGCAACTCGCTGCCATGCCGGACGTGATTGGGGAAATTATCGGCATGCGCCAGCAACCCAGCGGTATCCGGGTCGGGCAGATGCGGGTACCAATCGGTGTTTTTGGCATGATTTTCGAGAGCCGTCCGAATGTGACGATTGAGGCCGCCAGCCTCTCGATCAAGAGCGGCAACGCCTGCATCCTGCGCGGCGGCTCCGAAGCCATCGAATCGAACAAGGCCCTGGCCCTGCTGGTGCAGCAGGCGCTGGCCGCAAGTGGTTTGCCGGTTGAGGCTGTGCAACTGGTGCAGACCACCGACCGCGCCGTGGTCGACCAACTCATCGCCATGCCGCAATACGTTGACGTCATCATTCCGCGCGGCGGTAAAGGCCTGATCGAGCGCATCAGCCGCTCGGCGCAAGTGCCGGTGATCAAGCATCTGGACGGCAACTGTCACGTCTATGTCGATGCGCCCTGCGACATCGAGATGGCGCTCAAGGTCGCCGACAACGCCAAGACCAGCAAATACAGCCCCTGCAACGCGGCTGAGAGCCTGTTGGTGGCACGCGCCGTGGCGGCTGACTTTCTGCCCCGTATCGGCGCCATTTACGCCACCAAGGGCGTGGAAATGCGCTGCGACGACGCGGCGCTGGCGTTGCTGGGCGCAGCCGACGTGCCGGCCGGCTTGCTCAAGCCCGCCAGCGAGCAGGACTGGTCTGAGGAATACCTGGCGCCCATCATCAGCATCAAGCTCGTCGCCGGTCTCGATGAGGCCATTGCCCACATCAACCGCTATTCATCGCACCATACCGACGCCATCGTCACCAGCGACCACCTGCACGCGCAGGCCTTCCTGCGCGAAGTCGATTCCGCCAGCGTCATGGTCAATACCAGCACGCGTTTTGCAGACGGCTTTGAATACGGCCTGGGCGCTGAAATTGGCATCAGCACCGACAAGTTTCACGCTCGCGGCCCGGTTGGCATCGAAGGCCTGACATCGCTGAAATATGTGGTGCTGGGCAACGGCGAAGTAAGATCGTGAAAACCGGCAGCACCGATCGCCGTTTAGTTCTCAAAGAATAACAGTATGGTTCCACATCTCGTCACCGCTCTGACTGGCCCGATCAACGAGTTGGAGCAGCGCGTGCTCGATTCCATGCCGGCCATTGAGCGCTGGTTTCGCCTGGAGTGGATGGAGCACACACCGCCGTTTTACAGCGCAGTTGATATGCGCAATGCCGGTTTCAAGCTCGCGCACGTGGCCACCGATCTTTTTCCCGAGGGTTGGCAAAACCTGACACCCGAGATGTTGCCGCTGGCGGTGCAGGCGGCGATGGCGGCGATCGAAAAGATTTGTCCGGAAGCGCGCAACCTCCTGCTGATTCCGCAAAACCGCGCCACCAGCACGGACTATCTGGCCAGCCTGGCCCAGTTGCGCCGCATTTTCTACATGGCAGGTTTGAACGTGCGCATCGGCTCCATCGACCCGGCGATCAAGAAGCACACCCTCTTTGAGTTGCCCAATGGAGAGAGCATTGTGCTTGAGCCGGTCATCCGGGGCCGGCGCCGTCTTGGGCTCAAGGATTTTGATCCCTGCACCATTCTGCTCAACAACGACCTGAGCACCGGCGTACCCGGCATTCTGGAAGAACTTCACGAACAGTACCTGCTGCCACCGCTGCAGGCGGGTGGCTCGATCCGGCGCAAGAGCAAACATTTCAAGTGCTACGAGGAAGTGGCCAAGCGCCTGGGCAAATTGCTGGGCGTTGACCCCTGGTTGATCACACCAATTTCTGCGCGCTGCGGTGAGCCCAAGCCGAGTGAAGGCGGTGAAATGGAGCGTCTGGCCAGCCAGGTCGACGCCGTGCTGGCCAAGGTGCGGCGCAAATACAAGGAATATGGCATCAA
>CAITXW010000345.1 GCA_903896425.1 uncultured beta proteobacterium
GCCTCTCATTCATAAAGCTAACCAAAAAAAGGCGCTTTACAGGCAAGCGAATCATAAAAATGGCATCTAGAGGCAAAAAATCAGCGGCATCTACTCAAGTTCCTGCACTAAAGCCGGTTTCCACATCAACAAGGCTATCGGCTCCACTGCATATGAGTGATGCGGAAATCTCAGTGTGGGCGCAGGTTGTAAACGACCAACCAGCGGCCAGCTTCACTGATACGCACATCCCATTGCTGGAGCAATATTGTCGCCACGTGGTGCAGTCTCGGGTCATTGCGGAAATGATTCGCGCCTTTGATTCAGCGTGGGCAAATGACGATGATGGGTTAAAGCGTTACGACAAGATGCTTGCTATGCAGGAGCGCGAAGGCCGCGCCGCATCATCACTTGCAACAAGGCTTCGGATTACGCGCCAGGCGATTGACCAGCAGACGGCTGCAAGGGCGCAGATTAATGCGCCAAAGGGCAGAAAGCCGTGGGAATTGGCGATAGACGGTTAAAATCAAAGCGGGCCTGCAAAGTGCATCAACACCGTGCAAGCCCTAACTCTCCAACCTGTACTAGAGGCCATTGAGCTAAATGAATTATGCACGCGTCTACGCTGAATTTATCAGCGACCGGATCGACAAACAGCCGGAAAAACCCGCTTATGTTGAGCGCCACCACATAGTCCCCAAGTCGATTGGCGGCGGGAATGGCAAAAGTAACATAATCAGACTCACCCCTGAAGATCACTTTTTCGCGCATTTGCTACTTGCGAAGATGTACGGAGGTCGGATGTGGGCGCCAATTGCGTTCATGCTTGGCGGAAACCGAAAAGACTATAAGCCAACGGTGTCAAGAAGCCACTACGGGTGGGCAAGTAGGGCTATGGCAAAAGCCATGTCAGGAAGTGGGGCGCATCAGTTCGACTGGGCCATTCATGAGCTAAGGCATAAAGACGGAAGAGTGTGGTCTGGAAGGCAAAGTGAATTTCCATCATCACTATCCATAAGCAAGTCACTTGGGAATATGCTTTTAAAGGGCCGTATCAAGTCTGCCAAGGGTTGGTACTTGAGTGCAAATGAAAAGCCAGATATATCTGGCAGCAATCACCACATGCACCGCAAAGAAATTCACCACTTTATAAATGTTGATGGGCGGGAGTTTATTGGCACCCAGTTTGATTTCTCTGAGGCGAACTCGGTAAGCAGGCCTGCGGCAAGCTTGCTGGCAAGAGGAAAAGTGAAAGTGTGGAATGGATGGCATCTAAAAGGCGCAAGTCTGCCGTTGATGGGTCGATCCTCAAGGTGGGCAAAATTTCAGCAAGAGCGCAGCGAAATATAGACTGGATACATCGCCATCTGTGCGTTCCAGAGGGCAGGTTGGTTGGCAGGCACGTGGAGTTGTCTCCAGCGCAAAAAAGCTGGATGGAAATGATTTATGGTAGCCCCACGCGGACTTTCATATGCTCACTGCCAAGAAAAAATGGCAAGACTTCATTTTCAGCAATGATTGTGCTGCTTCATCTGGTAGGCCCGGAGGCGGTGCAGAGTGGGCAGCTGTATTCATGCGCTCAATCGCGCGAGCAGGCTGGTGTTTTGTTCGCGCTTGCTGCAAAAATGGTGCGGATGTCATCCGATTTATCGGATTACGTAGGCATCCGGGATACTGCAAAACAGCTTTATTGCAAGGAAATTGGGACCCTATACAGGGCGCTTTCCGCCGATGCATCTACGGCGATGGGCTTATCCCCATCGCTAGTAATACATGATGAATTAGGACAGGTAAAGGGGCCGCGATTTGATCTATATGAGGCGCTTGAGACTGCATGTGCAGCTCAAGAAAGACCCCTTTCAATAGTAATCAGCACCCAGGCACCAACTGACTCTGATTTGCTGAGTCTGTTGATTGACGATGCAAAAACTGGTGCAGATCAACGCATCAAGTGCGTTTTGTATTCGGTGCCTATGGATGCGGACCCATTTGACCCCAATGTATTGGCTGCCGCGCAGCCCAATTGGCACCTCATGAATCATGAAGAGGTATTCAAAACCGCTTCGGATGCAAAGAGAATGCCGTCCAGTGAGGCTGGATTTAGAAACCTGGTGGCAAATCAACGGGTGGAGGCGCGAAACCCGTTCGTCACCCAGTCCGTCTGGCGCGAGAACGGCGGGGCACCGGACGAGCTTCGCGGTGCGACCGTTTGGGGTGGACTCGATCTGTCCAGCGTCTCCGACTTGACCTCATTGGAGCTTGTCACCGAGACCGGCGACGTTCATTCCACGTTTTGGCTGCCAGAAGAAGGCCTTGAGGAAAAAAGTCGCAATGACCGCGTGCCATACGACCTGTGGGCGAGTCAGGGCTACTTGCTTACGACGCCCGGGCGCGCCATTGGCTATGAGTTCGTGGCCGAGCACCTGCGCGAGGTTTTTGATACCTGTGACGTCGTGGCAATCGCCTTCGACCGCTACAACATGAAGTTTTTGCGCCCGTACCTGGAGCGCGCAGGGTTCACCGAAGAGGAA
>CAITXW010000346.1 GCA_903896425.1 uncultured beta proteobacterium
ATGTCACTAAGCGAGGGTATTCAATTATTGCGGCATAGTGCAGTCTACATTCGGACTGTTGACTGGCCGACTGCGGTCACTTAAAAGGTCAGGAGTCTACGACGAGTTCGAATCAAAACCCGGTTATTCATGGCCCTCTTGCTAACCAAACTTGAACAGTATTCCGTGCCCGCCGCGCGGGTACTCCCAATCAACGTTGAAATGCTCGTTGCAGATGATGCGGCAGCTGCCGCATTCAAGGCAACCGTCTGTAATCAGGGTGACGCTGCCATTGCCTTCAACCTTGTAACAGGAAGCCGGACAGACAAAAGTGCAACTCTTGATGTCGCAATCATTGGTGCAGATGGCCGCGTCCTTGATTTTGATGTGGGGTCGACCGGTGTCCACCCGGTACCGGTTCTGAAACAGCTTGTCTTCAATGTTCACGGCAATGGCGTTCATCGGATGGCCTTCCAGAGTTTGAATGCGTCGCCCACCAGTCCGCTGAACTTGCGGCTCTTGCGCAGGTGCGCGAATATTTCACGTTCCTTGGTTTTTTTGTCGACACCGTCCACGGTGATCATGGTGCGCGCCGCTTGAGCCAGCAAGTCGGGGTAGGTGGTGAAGAACTGCGGGCTCTTGTGCAACACGCCCGGCATGTCCCGGTACTTGTGCAGGTCCTTCATGACGAAGCTGGCATCGAGCGCGTTCTTGTAGGTGTAAAGGGAGTCAGCGCGGCAGCCGCGTCCGGCGGCTTTGGCCTGGATCACGGTCTCGGCAGCCAGTCGCCCGGTGGTCATGGCGAGGTTGGAGCCCTCGCGGTGCGCAGAATTAACGAATCCACCGGAGTCGCCAACGATCATCCAGCCATTGCCGTAGACCTTGGGAATGGCATGGAAGCCGCCTTCTGGAATCAGGTGGGCGCAGTATTCCTTCATCTCACCGCCTTCGATCAGTGGCGCGATAGAGGGATGACGCTTCATCTGATCCAGTAAGGCGTAGGGGCTGGTACGGTTTGGATTCTTGGCGAAATCGCTCAGCATGCAGCCCACGCCAATGGTCAGCGACTCTTTGTTGGTGTACAAGAATCCGGTGCCCATCATGCCATCGGTGATGCGGCCGACCATCTCCATCACGACACCCGATTCCTCGCCAATGTTGAAGCGCTGGCGAATGACGTCTTCCGGCATGAAAAGAATTTCCTTCACCGCCAGAGCCACATTGCCCGCAGGGATCTCGCCGTGAAAACCGGCCTTGCGTGCCAGCGTGGAATTGACGCCGTCAGCCAGCACCACCACATCAGCGTAAACATCACCCTGTTCGCGGTCACACGCCACGCCAACCACCTGATCGCCATCCATGATCAGGTGATTGACGGTGGTCTCGCAAATGAGCAGGGCACCCGCCTCACGTACCTTGGAGCTGAACCACTTGTCGAACTGGGCACGGATGATGGTGTAACGGTTATACGGAGGCTTGTTGTAGTCCTCGCTGCGAATGTGGGTGCCGACGAAGGAGTTTTCGTCGAGCAGCCACATGCGCTGCTCGATGATGTGGCGCTCCAGTGGCGCATCGTCGCGGAAATTTGGAATGATTTCCTCCAGGGCCTTGGCATACAGAATGGCGCCCTGAACGTTCTTGCTGCCCGGGTATTCGCCGCGCTCGATCTGCAGCACCTTGAGCCCGGCCTTGGCCATGGTGTAGGCGCAGGC
>CAITXW010000347.1 GCA_903896425.1 uncultured beta proteobacterium
AAATACCCCGCAAGACAAGCAAAAAGTCACCGCATCCGAGCCAATATGCTCGGAATTTCGATGAAATCGCGTTTTGTGATTCATTGAATAACTGTTTGACCATCAACACTCGCATTTGCGAGGGTTGTTCAGACCATCCTTGGAACCAAGAAGGGAATACTTCCAATGAAACTTTCGATTTCTCAAAAACTGATTACCGTGTCGGCCTTGGGTGTCGCTGCGCTTGCGTTTTCCGGCGCTTCCAGTGCAGCTGTCAACGCGGATGCCGCACAGGCACTGGCGAAGAAAAGCGATTGCCTGAAATGTCACGCCATCGACAAGGACAAGAAGGCCTCTTCGTACAAGAAGATTGCCGCAAAATGGAAAGGCAAGGCTGATGCAGAAGCCAAACTGATCGACACGCTGACCAAGTCGCCCAAGGTCAAGATGACTGACGGCACCGAAGAAGAGCACAAGGCGATTGCGACCAAGGACATGGCCGAGATCAAGAATTTGATCGGCTGGATTCTGGCTCAGTAAAGCCAGTTTCTACCGCCTCTTGCTGCGTATGCACTGAGAGGCGGTTGAGTCAGCTTTGATAGGGATCGGCAAAGCCGAGGCCTGTCAGGATTTGTGTCTCTTGCGCTTCCATGGCCAAGGCTTCCTGTTCGCTGGTTTCGTGATCCCATCCCTGCGCATGCAGGACGCCGTGCACCAGCAGGTGCGCGTAATGTGCCTGCAATGTCTTTCCGTTTTCCAATGCTTCTTTGGCTACCAACGGTGCGCACAGCACCAGATCGGCCATGACCTGTGGCGCCTGCGCGTAATCGAAGGTCAGCACATTGGTCGCGTAATCCTTGTGCCGGTAGTCCCGGTTGAGTGCACGCCCTTCTTCGGCATCCACGATCCGTACCGTTATTTCGCCATCGGTCTGCAGCGCGTGGCGAATCCAGCGCGTCACCTTGTGGCGCGGTAACGCAGCGCGGTGAACGGCCGCATTGTCAATCGCGCCAAACTGCAGTGACAGTGTCAGCGTCTTCATCATGGTGTGCTGACCCGTTTGCGCGGCGCATCGTAGGCGTCCACAATGCGCGCCACCAGCGGATGGCGCACCACATCGGCACTGGTGAGGCGACAGATGGCAATGCCCTCGACGCGTTTGAGAACGCGCTCGGCGTCGATCAATCCGCTGAGCTGGGTTTTGGGCAAGTCGATCTGGCTCACATCACCCGTTATCACCGCCTTGGACCCAAAGCCGATGCGGGTCAGGAACATCTTCATTTGCTCTGGTGTCGTGTTTTGTGCCTCGTCCAGAATCACAAAAGCGGTATTGAGCGTGCGCCCGCGCATGAAGGCCAGCGGCGCAATTTCGATCGTCTGGCGCTCCAGTGCCTTTTGCACCTGCTCAAAACCCATCAGGTCGTATAGCGCGTCGTAGAGCGGACGCAGATAGGGGTCGATCTTTTGCGCCAGGTCGCCCGGCAGGTAACCCAGGCGTTCACCGGCCTCGACGGCTGGGCGCGTCAGCACGATGCGTTGCACAGCGTTGCGCTGCAGGGCGTCGACGGCGCAGGCGACCGCCAGATAGGTCTTGCCGGTGCCGGCCGGGCCAATGCCAAACGTGATGTCATGCACAGCAATGTTATCCAGGTAGATGGCCTGGTTCATGGTGCGGGGTTTG
>CAITXW010000348.1 GCA_903896425.1 uncultured beta proteobacterium
GTTCCATGTGCCACGCCACTGACGCTGGCATTGATCAGCGACTTGATTTCTTTGGCGGCGTTGGCCGATCGGCTGGCCAGCGAGCGCACTTCGGTTGCTACCACCGCAAAGCCCCGGCCTTGCTCACCGGCCCGGGCCGCTTCCACTGCCGCGTTGAGCGCCAGGATATTGGTCTGGAATGCGATGCCGTCGATGACGCCAATGATTTCCGAAATCTTGTGGGAAGATTCATTGAGGTCCTGCATGGTGTCCACCACTTGGGTAAACACCTCGCCACCCTTGACCGCCACTTTGGAGGCATTGAGCGCAAGTTGGTTGGCTTGCTGGGCGCTGCTGGCATTTTGTTTGACCGTGGCGCTCAACTGCTCCATCGAGGCCGCAGTCTCTTCCAGTGAACTGGCCTGGCGCTCGGTGCGTGCCGACAGGTCCATGTTGCCCTGCGCAATCTCGTCACTTGAGTTCGCCACCCGCTCGGCGCCTTCGCGCACATTACTAACGACTTTGGCCAGATTGTTGCGCATCGACTCAAGCTGGGACAGCACACTGCCGGTGTCGCCTGCTTTCAATTGAATGTGCCCGCTCAGATCGCCACTGCTCACACTGCGCGCCAGATCCATGGCGACTTGTGGCTCACCGCCGAGTTGTTTGAGCAGGCGGCGCACGATCACCGTCACCACAATGAACATGATGACCTGCAGGCTGCCCTGTCCGGCCCAGATTCCGAGGTTGATGGTGTTGAGCGTGTCGATGTCTTCCTTGATGTCGACGGTGACGCTGGCTGCGCCCAGAACGGTACCTTCGTCCACGCCGTGGCAACTCAGACAATTTGTGGTTCGAAAATTCTTTTTGGCGATGAACGGCAAGACCGCTCTGAGTGTGGGGTGACCGTCCGTGCCCTGACTCACTTTGTATTGGGGCTTGCCGCTGTCCAGCACGCTGCGGTCCATCTCGTCAACCGGTTGCTCCTGTGGCAGCCCGCCATCGAATTCGTCGTTGGTTCCTTTGCCGCGGATAACGCGCAATTCCTTGACCTTGTCGGCAGCCCCCATCTTCTGGATGAAGAGGGCGCGCGCTTTGGGGTCGCTGATGACGTCCTGGCTACCCACCTTGGTGACCATCAAGGTATTGAGGCCGTTGATGGCGCCGTCCGCAATCGCGCTGGTGCGTTCGTGCGCCGCGTTCATAACTTGATGCTCAAGCTGGGTGTAGATCCAGTACTGTGCAAAGAGCAGAGCGACGACCAAAAAGCCCTGAATCAAGATTTGCAACTTCAGCTGCAGGCCGATCCTCTCCCAAATTTTGAAGATGCTGTCCATAGTTATTGCTCCACTCCCACGAAAATAAGATGCGTAGGTGACTGTAAACAGCGCTGACCAGAGTCGAAGTTTCAAACAAGCGTCATTATTCAAGTCTGCTTTGCGTTACGCAGGCGTGGCGCACCCAACAGGGGCGCCGTTACGACGAAGGCATGACCGTCTTCAGGCCGGCGTGGTGGTGTTCACGCGTCCAGGTCGTGGTCGCTGGCACGGTGGCTGCGCACACGCTGCAACAACATGGCAAGCAATAAGGCCGCAGCGGCCGAGCGCGTCATGGACGGCGAGGCGGCGAGCAGTTCGGCCAGGCCGTCAACCACCTGAACGCTGACCTGCTGCACCCGAGTGACTAGGGCGATCACATCGCTGGGCTGCACGTTGTTCAAGTCCTCCGCTTGCACGTGCATATCCGGCCAGCCCGCGCGAAAACGGATTTTTGCGAAGATGCCATTGGCGATGGCGACCAACGACAACACGCCCAGCGGCTTGAGCAAGTGCTCTATCAGGCGACTGCGCTCGGTGGCGGGTGCCGCTTCATAGACCTGCCCGACCAGTTGCGCGATGGCCTGGTCGGACGCCGGCAGCAGCGAGGACGTTGCGGCGGTGGCGGGTTGCGTGGGGTTCGGGTTCATCTCGGTCCTGATTGGTTGACGGGGCACTGGGCCCGCTGGTTTTTCCAGCATGAGCCCAGTGTGCACGTTGTGCGTGTCAAACAAATGTCGAGATGCGACGAGAAGTAAGCGACAAGGCAGCGCCGCCTTGTCGCTCAGGCCTGCAGCATGCCGCGCTGCACGATGAAGGACACGACCTCGGCTAATCCGCTCTGGGTCTTGAGATTTGTCATTACAAAAGGTTTCAAGCCCTTGGCCGTTGTGCGCATGCGCGTGGTGTCGGCGCGCATGACCTCCAGATTGGCGCCGACATAGGGCGCCAGATCGGTCTTGTTGATGACAAACAAATCACTCTTGGTGATGCCGGGACCGCCCTTGCGCGGAATTTTTTCACCGGCGGCGACGTCAATGACGTAAATCGTCAGGTCCGACAGTTCCGGGCTGAAGGTGGCGGCCAGGTTATCGCCGCCGCTCTCGATGAAGACGATGTCGGCATCGGGAAATTCCACCAGCATGCGGTCGATCGCTTCGAGGTTGATGGAAGCGTCCTCGCGAATTGCGGTGTGCGGGCAACCGCCGGTCTCAACGCCCATGATGCGCTCGGGCGGCAGCGCGCCGCTTTCGGTCAGGATGCGCTGGTCTTCCTTGGTATAGATGTCATTGGTGATGGCGACCAGATCGTATTTTTCGCGCATGGTCTTGCACAGCATTTCCAGCAGCGTGGTCTTGCCGGAGCCAACCGGCCCGCCGATACCGATGCGTAGCGGGGGCAGCTTCTTGCTGCGGTTCGGGATGTGGTGCAGTGTCATGATCGGAACAGTCGTGAGTATTGGATTTCATGCTGGGCGCTCAGAATCGCCAGCATGGGTGAATAGGCCTGGCGCGCGTTGTCGGCAAGCGTCAGGGCGTGGTCAATGGCAGCGGGGATTTCGGCGCTCAGGGCCGAGAGAATGCGTTGACCCGCGCTCTGGCCCAGCGGCACCGATTTGATCGCCGCCTGCACCATGTTCTCGGCCCAGCCGAAAGCGTAGCTCAGCAGACAGTCACGCAGCGCTGCGCCGGTGCTGGAAGCGGCCAGCGCAAAGGCCAGTGGATACGTTGGCTGCAGCGCAGCCAACGTCTCGATCTGCGCGGCGCTGGCCGTCGTGTGGTTGCGCAGCCACTCCAGCAGCGAGCGCCCCATCTGCTCGGTCTGCGCGCGCAACTCGCTGCTCTCGCGCGTCTGCAGCACCCAGGCGTTGAGTTCGGCGATGCGTGTGTGATCTGCGTTCTGCCAGGCCGGCACCGCCTGCGCGATCACCGCCAGGTCGGCACGCGCCAGGCTGAGGTGCAACTGGTCGAGCAGCCAGCTCGCGGCCTCTTGTTCAGTCGTCACCCGGGCCGTATCGACCGCCGCCTCGAAGCACTCCGAATAGGAGAAACCCCCGATCGGCAAGGCCGGCGAGGCCAGCCACATCAGCTGCAGCAGACTGGCGTCACGCATCAATGACTGTGCCCGTGATCGTGGCCATGATTGCAGCCTGGGCCGTGCACATGCGGCGCAGCGGCGACCACGGGTATCGCAATCCGTTTGGCGGACGCTGGCGCGTGTTCATGGCCGTGCGTGCTGTGGGCGTAGGCGCCGCCTTCGGGCTCGAAAGCCTCGGTCACCGCCACAACCGTCAGATGCATGGCGCGCAACATATCGGCCAGCACATGGTCGGGTTCGATCTTGAGGTGATCGGGCTTGAGTTCAATCGGCACATGGCGGTTGCCCAGGTGGTAGGCCGCGCGCATCAGGTCAAAGGCACTACCGTGTTCGCTGCAGGCCGTGATGCGCAGCACCGGCTGCGGCGCGGCGATGACGCGCACCAGCGAGCCATCCTCGGCTACCAGCACGTCGCCGCCACGCACCAGTGTGCCGCGCGGCAGGAAGATGCCGAGTTGGCGCCCGCTTGAGTCGATCACATCAAAGCGGCTTTTCTGGCGCACGTCCCAGTCCAGTTCGACCGTGGCCGCGCGCTTGACCAGCACGCCCGCCAGTCCGCTACCGGCCGCTATGCATTTGGATATCTGGATCATCGTGAAGTTTCTTCCTCTGGAGTTAATACAGGACGGCAATGTTCACCATTTGCCGTAGCGGGCGACGATACCGCGCCACAGCGCGTCGCGCTCCGCACCCATGTGCATGCCGCTGGCATCGCCCGATGCATCCTTGGCCACCGCCATGTGCACCATGACCAGCTTGAGTTGCGGGTCCACCATGATGGCCTGGCCATAAATGCCCAGCAATACAAAGCGGCGCTGGCTGCCGGGCAGGAGCCAGGTCTGCAAGCCGTAGCCGAGGTAGCTGCTGCCCTTGTTGTTCATGCGCCCGGGACGAAAGGCTTCGGGCTGGCGCTCGGCATCGGTCATTTGCAGCAAGTAGTCGCGCGCGATGACGCTCTGACCGTTGCGCTGGCCATCATTGGCCATGAGCCAGCCCAGGCGCGCGTAGTCGTGTACCGCGGCATTGAAATTACCCGCAGCGAACTCGACGTCGTCCGCCGGATTCGTCAGCCAGGTGGCTTGCGACTGCGCCCCCATGGGCTGCCAGAGCTTTTCACTGACGTATTGGCACAGGGTCTGGCCGGTTGCGCCACGCAACACCAGCCCGAGCATCTGCGTCTCGACGCTGGCATAGTTGAAGCGCTCGCCCTCGGGCGCGGCACGCTCGGTGATTGTGCGAGCCGCTGCGGCTGCACCGGACTGGCGTGCAGCCTGATTGAAGCGGGCCAAGTCATCTTTGCCCGAGTAGTCTTCCGTGAAGCGCGCGCCCGATGCCATGCGCATCAGGTTGATGATGCGCGTGCCGCCGTAGAGCGTACCTTCCAGTCGCGGTTCGTAGCGCGCTGCCGTATCGTCGAGCGAGCGGATGCGGCCTTCCTCCAGCGCTTTGCCGATGGCCAGGGCGAGGATGGTCTTGGCCATCGAGTTCGACAGCATGCGCTGTTCCGGTTTGCGCTCGTAGTTGCTGCGCTCGGCAATGATTTCGCCGTCCTTGAGCACCAGCACGGCGGTGGCGCGCTGGCGCTGCATGTAGTCGTCCAGCGTCAGCGTGCGTCCGTCGAAGCGATAGCGAATGGCGGTTTCTTCGGCGGCACGCGGCAAAGGCTGAGGCGTTGCCGCGGGCTCGACAACGCAGTGCGGCGAGAGCCGGTCCATGGCACTGAAGGAACCGACACGATAGGCTTCTTCAAAGGCGCGTCCGAGCCGGGGTGCCAGCGGGTAGCCGGAGGCCTTGCCCAACAGTTCTTCGTCCGGTGCCGCGAGGCACGGGACGCCGAGCAGCGCGGCCAGTAGGGCTGGAAAAATGGACGAATGAAACTTCATGCCCCGTAGTATGCACATGCCGTGCCAACCGGTTCTGCGGGTACAGGAATATCACGTGGCAGGTATATACCCGGCGCCCGGGGGCATGCGTTGGCTGAGGGTCAGCAGGGCAGGAATTGAGAAAGTGAACCTGTCCGCGTACAACTCGAACAGAGCGGCGCAACCGGATAGTGCGGGTCTGATTGCGTCTTAGGGTGTCGAACTGGCCAAGAACCATACGTTTGTCGACGGGAAGAAGGGCTGCAGGCCGACGCTACGCTGGTCATGTTGGCGGTCGCCTCGGGCGATTTACCAGAAGCCGATTTCGCAAACTGGATTCGAAGTCGTGCCGAGCCGAATAATACATAGGCATAGGAACCGTGCCGGTAACCTGTAAGGCGAACGGGAAAATGCAGAGGTGCCACGCTACAGCGGCTGAAGACACCAAGTGGTCATTCCAGTTTCAATTTTTGAAGACTTCCCTAAGCGCTTAGTCGCGCTTCATTGGACACCCTAAGCTGCGGCGCGCACGGCGACATGGCACTCAGCTCCGCGGCTGTCCCCCGGCCTGCGGCCTCCTCCTTTATGCCGCTGCGCTGAGCGCCTTGCCGCCCTGCTTCAACAAACGCTATGGGTATGCGTTGGCAATCTGATGGACTTCATTCGTTGCCTGCCAACACGGCAGGTTGCCGAGGGCGCTGGGGTGGATGGTGCAGCGAAGTCAAGGAGGAGCAGAGGGCACAGCCCTCTGCGGGGGACATGAGCGGAATCATCTGCCCCAGTGTCGTCGGCACACCCAACCCACCCAGCATCAAGGACGGCTTTCGCTGCCCAGCCGCTCTAGGATTTTCTCTAGACGGGACGCGTCAAACCGGTCAGTGCGCGCAGATCGGCTGCAGCGCCTACGGCCCAACACGTCGCAATCAACTCGGCGGTTCGGGCTGCGCCCAACACCGGGTCAGACAGGCCACGGAACTTGGCCTCCAGAGCGGCGTCGCTCATCGGGTTTTGCAAGGAGCCGATGGCGTGTTCAACAAACACATGAACAAGGCGCCCATCGTCCAGCACGGCCGTGACGTCGGCGCTGGCTTCGTCAATCGAATCGTCCACCGTTGCCACCACCTTGCGCCGCAGCGCCACCATGTCGGCTCGGTTCACCACCGCGTCGGAAAACTCGTCCTCGGCCGCGTGGCCGACTGTCAAACCGGCAGCGCAGCCGTGGTAGACACTGAACTTGGCCTGCAAGCCGTCGGCTGGCTCCTTCTTGCCGGTGAGTTCGAGCACCAGTGAATGCACCCTGAGTTCGATGCGCTGCACCTGCTCAGGCCTGACACCTTGCGCGCGCAACTGCGCACAGGCGTCGATGCTGGGGTGGATCACGATGCCGCAGGCAAATGGCTTGTAGCTGTTGTAGGAAATCTCGAAGCGCTGCCCCAACTCGCTGCTGATTTCCGACCAGTCGTTCTTGGTTGAGATCGTTTGCATCATGCCGCGCGGCGCTTCCAGCGCCCGACTACTGGCGGTGTAACCCTGACTGGCAAGCAAGGCTGACATCAGGCCGGCGCGCGCTGCCGCGCCGGGGTGAAAAGGCTTGGTCATGCTGCCAAACTGCTCGCGCATGCCCACCGGCTGCGAGGCCGCGATGCCCAGCGCCATGGCGCATTGCTGCGCGCTCAGACCGAGCAGTCGGGCGCAGGCCGCCGCCGCGCCGAGCGTACCAGTGGAGCCGGTGATGTGCCAGCCACGGTCATAGTGATCCGGATACATGGCGTTGCCGACGCGGCATGAGACATCAATGCCGATGACCAGCGCATCGAGCAGCGCACGCCCGCTGGCGCCGGTATGTTCGGCCAGCGCCAGAAGGGCCGATGCCACCGGGCCGGCCGGGTGGATGATGGTCTTAAGGTGCGTATCGTCAAAGTCAAAGGTGTGCGAGGTGATGCCGTTGATCAACGCCGCACTGCCCATGTCCACTCGCTCGCTGCGCCCGGGCAGCGTGGCCTGTGGCGCCGGCTGCAGCATCGTGACGGCGGCCAGGGCCGCCTGCGCCGCTTCGTGCTGCGAGCCGCCCACGGCGCAACCGAGCCAGTTCAGAAAGGTGCGCTGCGCTTCGTGGTCCACGGCATCACTCCAGCCACCTGCCAGGTAGCCGGGATGGGTTGCGACGAACTGCGCCAGGATCTGAGTCACGGGCGGGGCATTGTGGTCGGCGGCGACCTGGGTATTACGGGCCATGGTGCTAAGGTGTTTTCTGCAAGTTGAGGTTGTTTGCTTCGAGCCAGCCAGCTGCTTCAATTTTCAAGCTGGATGCCGCGAGCACGCGCCAGTTGCGTCCAGCGTGTGATATCGGCGGCGATGAATTCGCCAAATTTTTCCGGACTCATGATGGTGGGCTCCAGCGCCTCGACCGCGAGCTTCTCGCGCAAGTCCGGCGCGCGCAGGACGCTGCCCAATGTTTCGTTGAGCAGCTTGACAATCGGCGCCGGCATGCCGGCCGGACCTACCACGCCATACCACTGCTGCGCATCGAAACCCTTGAAGCCCGATTCGTCGAGTGTGGGCAGATCCTTGAACTGCGGGTGGCGGGCGAGACCCGTCACCGCCAGCGGGCGCACGCGCCCGGAGCGGATGTGCGGCACGGCGGCGGCCAGCCCGGGGAACATGGCCTGCGTCTGCCCGCCAATCAGATCGGTGAAAGCCGGTGCGATGCCACGGTAGGGAATGTGCACCATGAAGGAGTCGACCTGCTGCTTGAACAACTCCATGGTCAGGTGCGTGAGCGAACCGGCGCCAGCCGAGCCGTAGCTCACCTTGCCCGGGTTCTTGCGCAGGTAGTCGACAAACTCCTTGATGTTCCTGACCGGCAAAGCGGCATTGACGACCAGCACATTGGGCGTGCCACCGATCATGCCAATCGGCGTGAAATCCTTCACTGCGTCATAGGGCAGCTTGCGCGTGGCCGGGCTGGTGCCGTGCGTGGCAACGTAGCCCTGCATCAAGGTGTAGCCATCGGGCGCAGCGCGCGCCGTGGCCTGCGCCGCAATCACGCCACCGCCACCGCCCTGGTTGTCGACGATGAAAGTTTGCTTGAGCAACGCGCCCCAGCGTTCGGTCACGGTGCGCCCCACCATGTCGCTGCCGCCGCCGGCAGCCACCGGAACGATGTAGCGGATCGGCTTGGACGGATAGGCACTTTGTGCCAGCGCCAAGCCCGGCAGGGTCAGCAGCGCGGGGGCGATCTGTAGAAGCGTGCGTCGTTTCATGTTCTGGTCTCCGGTGAAGGTGCGAGGTCCTTCGTCTTTGGATAGGGCGCATGCATCGTATCCGATAGACTGGTCAGCAATTTGCAGGTACGGCAGAATCTGATGATGGAATTTTCATTCACGACCCCTTAACAAACCAGGAAGGACTCATCACCATGAAAACCAGGATCACTGAACTGTTCGGCATCCAGCACCCCATCCTCCAGGGCGGCATGCATTTTGTCGGTCTCGCCGAACTGGCCTCTGCCGTCTCCAACGCCGGTGGGCTGGGCATGATCACCGGCCTAACGCTGCGCACACCGGAGTTGCTGGCCCAGGAGATTGCGCGCTGCCGCGCCATGACCGACAAGCCGTTTGGCGTCAACCTCACCTTTTTGCCAACGGTGAGTTCGCCCGATTACCCCGGCTACATCCGCGCCATCATCGAGGGCGGCGTCAAGGCCGTGGAGACGGCGGGCAACAACCCGCAGAAATGGATGCCGATGCTGCACGAAGCCGGCATCAAGGTGATTCACAAATGCACCTCAGTGCGCCACGCTCTCAAGGCCGAGGCCATCGGTTGTGATGCGGTGAGCGTTGACGGTTTCGAGTGCGGCGGTCATCCGGGCGAAGACGATGTGCCCAACTTCATCCTGCTGCCGCGTGCTGCCGAATCGCTGAAGATTCCCTTCGTCGCCTCCGGCGGCATGGCCGATGCTCGCTCGCTGGTGGCAGCGCTGGCCCTGGGCGCCGATGGCATGAACATGGGCACGCGCTTCATCGCCACCAAAGAAGCACCGGTGCACGACAACGTCAAGCAGGCCATCGTTGCCGCCAGTGAACTCGATACCCGTCTGGTGATGCGCCCGCTGCGCAACACCGAGCGCGTGCTGCGCAACGCCGCTGCCGATCGCCTGCTGGCCAAAGAGGCTGCGCTGGGTGCGAACCTCAAGTTCGAGGACATCATCGAGGAGGTAGCCGGCGTCTACCCACGCATCATGCAAAAGGGCGAGATGGAAGCGGGTGTCTGGTCCTGCGGCATGGTGGCCGGACTGATCCATGACGTCCCGAGTGTGAAAGAACTGATTGATCGCATCATGCGCGAAGCCGACGCCATCATCCGCCAGCGCCTGAGCGGCATGCTCGGGGCTTGAACAAACGGTCAAATTGCCGGAACTTGACCGGCGCTTGCTGCGCTTGCCGAATAAGACGCCTTGCGGATCCAATCCGCTTCGGTATCGGCGAAACGGCTTGCAATCGCCTGAAACTCCGCCCCCAGTGCAACAAAGGCGTCCACTACGTCCGGATCAAAATGCTTGCTGCGTCCCTCGACGATGATTTGCACCGCCTGCTCATGCGACAGGCCCGCTTTGTAGACACGCCGGCAAATCAGCGCGTCGTAGACATCGGCCAGCGCCATCACGCGCGCCGGGATCGGAATCGCTTCGCCACGCAAGCCTTGCGGATAACCGCTGCCATCCCATTTTTCGTGGTGCGAATAAACAATTTCCTTGGCCACCTCAAACAACTCGCTCTCATCGTGGACGCTGGCCTGCGCGTTGGCAATGGCGTCAAGACCGAGTTGCGGGTGGGTCTTCATGATTTCAAACTCCTCGGGCGTGTAGCGCCCGGGGTTGAGCAGAATCCGGTCCGGTACGCCAACCTTGCCGATGTCATGCAGGGGCGCGCACAAGGCCACGATCCGGATCCGCTCGGCGCTCAGGTAGTTGTCAAAACGTGGGTGCTGGCTTAGGGCGTTGCACAGCAACTCGACGTACTGCTGGGTGCGCTTGAGGTGGTTGCCGGTATCGGCGTCGCGCGTCTCGGCCAGCGACGCCAGCGCCAGGATGGTTACCTCCTGCAACGATGCAATCTGGCGCGTCTGATCGGCCACTTCAATCTGCAGGTACTGGTTGTCAATTTGCACGGTCCTGGCGGCACAGGCATTGACGACATGGGCCTGCACGCGTGAGAGCAGGATGGCCGGCGTGATCGGACGCATGATGTAGTCCACCGCACCAACCGCCATGCCACGCTGCTCACTGCCGGCATCGGTCATGCTGGTCACGAAGATCACCGGGATCTGACGCGTCAGCGGGTCGGCCTTGAGCTGGCGACAGACCTCATAACCATCCACATCGGGCATCATGACGTCAAGCAAAATCAGGTCCGGCGCCTCCTGCCGTGCCACTGCCAGCACCCGCGATCCGGCATTGAGCGCTTTGACCGTGTAGTGCTCCACCAGCAGACCCGCCATCAGCGAGAGATTGGCCGGCACGTCATCGACGATCAGGATGCTGGGCTTGACCGGTTGAAAAATCTCCATCTCAAGACCCTGCTGGCAATTCAATCTGCAGCGCCTCGCTCATCTGACGCAACTGCGCCAGCGCTTGCGCGTAGTCGAAGTTTTGTATTTGCCCCTGCAGCACGGCAAAGCCAGCGCCCAAACCCTGGTGCAGCAAAGCGGCGTGTTCCTGCGCCAGCGAACTGGCCTGGACGTTGCTGCTGGCCAGCAAGTCTGCGAGTCGCCAGCAAACCCGCGCCAACAAGGCCCGGTCCAGCACGGCGTCGGCCGCCAGCGCGGCCGTTTCACTCACCGGCAAGGCTTGCGCAATGGCCACCAGCAAGACGCCCAGATGCTGTTCCAGCGCCAGCAGCAGCGGCGCCAGTGCAGCGGCTGGCACACGCTGGCGCAGCGCTTGTTCGAGCTCACCACTCAAGTGGCTGCAATGCGCGGCACCGAGGTTGGCGCCAACGCCTTTCAGGGTATGGGCTGCACGCTCGGCACTGACAAAATCTTCAACCTCCATCGCCTGGCGCAAGTCCTGCGCTGTGTCGGCCGAACTGGCCAAAAACCTTTGCAGCAGTGATAAATACAAGGCACGGTTGTCGGCGCAGTGGCGCAAGCCCTGTGCCACGTTGATTCCCGCAATCTGCAACGTTTGCTCGGCGCTGGCGGCCTTGCTCCAATAGGCGATGGCGCGGTACAGCGCGCTCGGCTCGATCGGCTTGGTCAGGTGCGCGTTCATGCCCTCGCTCAGGCAGCGCGCGCCTTCCTCGGCCGAGGCATGGGCGGTCAGGGCCACGATCGGGAGTTTGGCAAAGCGCTTTTGCGCACGCAACAGCCGTGTCGCCTGATGCCCGTCCATCACCGGCATCTGCAAATCCATCAGCACCAGCGACCAGGGCAAGGGGTCGGGCGCGCCTTGCAGCAAGTCCAGCGCCTGCTGGCCGTTATCAGCCAAGGTCACCTGCACACCCATCGCCTGCAGCAGTTCACGCGCAATCTGCTGATTGATTTCGTTGTCTTCCACCAGCAGCACCTGCACACCGGGCAAGGCGCCACGGTAGTCAAGCGGGTTAGCCGCCTCGGTGCTCTGCACCGCTGGGCGCAGGATGCCAACCAGGGTGTCCCATAAACGCGACTGGCTCACCGGCTTGTCCAGGAATGCGCTGGCCCCAGCATCGCCGCCGGCGCCACGCGCTTCGTCCGCGCCGTAAGCCGTCACCATCACCACGCAGGGCTGGTGCAGCAAACCGCTCTCGTGCGTGATGCGCCGCGTGGTTTCGACGCCGTCCATGCCCGGCATTTGCCAATCCATCAGCACCACCTGATAGGGGTCGCTGGCGTCGGCTTGCTGCAAGGCGTCCAGGCCAGCCTGGCCGCTGACCGCCTCGACAGGGCGCAGTCCCAGGCCGGTGAGTTGTTCAGTCAAAATCTGGCGCGCCGCCGGGTTGTCATCGACCACCAGCACGCGCATGCCCTGGGTTGAGCTGTCGCGCGACTGGCTGCGGTTTTGCTGATCGGACTGCTGCAACCAGACGCTGTAGGTGAAGGTGCTGCCGACACCGGGCTCGGAGTTGACCGCGATTTGACCGCCCATCATTTCGACAAAGCGTTTGGAGATGGCCAGCCCCAATCCGGTGCCACCGAAGCGGCGCGTGGTGGAACTGTCGGCCTGGCTAAACGCTGTGAACAAGGACTTGCACTGCGCCGCCGACATGCCAATGCCGCTGTCCTTGACCGTGATTCCGAACTCAATGCGCTGCCCGCGCCGCTGCGCCAGCGCAATCGTCACTTCGACCTGCCCCTGATCGGTGAACTTGATGGCGTTGTGCAGCAAGTTGGTCAGGATTTGCTTGAAGCGCAGCGCGTCGCCCAGCAGGTTTTGCGGCACATCGGGCAGTACCCGGATCAGGAACTCGATGCCTTTTTCCTGCGCCTTGTGCGCCACCAGGGTCGAGACACTGTCGAGCACGTCGTCGAGCCAGAACGGCGCGACTTCCAGGTTCATCTTGTCGGCTTCGATCTTGGAGAAATCCAGAATGTCGTTGAGGATGCCCAGCAGCGTGCTGCCTTCGGAGTGGATCTTCTGCACATAGTCGCGCTGCTGGGTCGACAGATCGGTCTTTAGCGCCAGGTAGGACAGGCCGATGACCGCATTCATCGGGGTGCGAATTTCGTGGCTCATATTGGCCAGAAACTCGCTCTTGGCACGGGTGGCGTCTTCGGCCCGCTTGCGCGCCTGTTCGATCGCCACGTTTTGCTCACGCAGCTCGATACCTTGCTGCTCGGTTTTCTGGAACAGCGCGTGGGAGGCCTGATTGCGCTCAATGATCTTGAGGTTCAGCGCCACCAGCAGCAGCACCTCTTTGAGCAGCATCTGCTCGCGTTCGCCCAGTGGCGCAAAACTGCCCAGCTCCAGCACCGCCAGCACAACACCCGTGACATCGGTCACCGGCAGCAGATGGACCCAGTGCGGACGGTCTTCGATCAGGCCGGAGCGGATGCGCAGGCTGCCCGCGCCGACAGCGTCAATCTGCGTCGCTTTGGCCTCGCGTGCGCACTGCCCAAGCAAGCCCTCCCCCGGGGCGAAATCGGCCAGCAGATTGCCCTCAAGCGCCAGCCCCGCACCACCCTGGTAACGGTATTTGCCGACGGCCCCATCCCAGACATAAAGCAAACCCAGTTGCGCCTGCAGCAGCGGCGTGAGTTGCGCCAGCAGCGTATCAGCGAACTCGCCCAGGCGCTCGATCGCTTGCACCTTGGCACCAATCTGGTTCGCCTGCGTCTTGCTCCAGCGCAGCATGTCGGCCTGATTGGCCTCTTGCTGCAGCACGCTGACGGAGCGCGCCATGGCGCCGATCTCGTTGTCAAACTCGGTGTGCGGCACCACGGTCTGGAGTTCGCCCTGCGCCAGTTTCTCCACGCTCAGGCGCAAGCGCTCCGAGGGCCGACGCAGCGAGGCGCCGAGCAAGGCACCCGAAGTCAGGCCAGCCGCAATGCCTATCAGCAGCAAGAGCAGGGTCCAGTATTCGATCCGGTCCGAATACGCAATCGCGTCCTGGGCTGAGCGCTTGGCCACGCCCTCCTTGTGGCGCACCAGACTGTTCATCAGCGTGTCAATGCTTTCAAACACGCGCACATTCTCCGGGCTCGCCAGAAAACGCGTGATCTCGGTGTTTTGCAGCGTGCCGTCCTGCGCCAGCAAGGCGGTGACATGGTCGACGTTGCGCAGGTACTGGTTGAGCATGTCACCAATGTCAGCCAGCAGCGCGCGACCCTCGGGCCGGGAAAACAGCTTGTCACTCACCAGCAGCGATCGGTTCAGGATCATCCGGGCCTCATCGAGGTCAGCGCGGGCTGCGGCCCGGCTCTTGAGGTCGGGCGAGAGAATCATCTGGCGCAGCGAGCGCCCCATCTGCATCAGGTGGATGCTGGCTTCCTTGATGTGCGAGACGCCTTGCAACTCGAGCTCGTACATGCGGCGTATTTCATCGCTTTGCTGGCGCGCGCTGTAAATCGCCTGCAGGCCGATGGCGCTGATGATCACCAGCATGGAGCCCAGACCCAGCGCCAGTTTGGTTTTGAGCTTGAGTTTTTCCAGGAAGTTCATCAAAGTATTCAATGCAGGCCTCGCATCAATCCAGTTACAAAATAAAAACAGTGAGGTCCGGACTATGCCACCGGCTGCATACCGCACCAGCGGGAGGCTGGCCGCCAACTGGCAATCCAGTCGGGCAGCTCAGCAGCGAGCATCGGGTGCGCAATGGCATAACCCTGTCCCACTTCGCAGCCGAGTTGCCCCAGATTGCCGGGGTTTCGAATCTGCGGTTTTATTGCCATGCTGCACGATAACGCGAATCGGATAATTTTGCAGGCGTACAGTGTCAGGCCGCAGCAGGCGGTCCGCGCTTCGCGGCTTTCGACCTCACCGTCAACCCGCCACCAATCCCGTTACAAACAAGTTTGGATCCGTGGGCTCGGCGATGGAAGTCTCGCTACTTTCCGATGCAAAACTGGGAAAAGATGACACCCAACAGGTCGTCGGAGCTGAATTCTCCGGTGATTTCACTCAATGCGTTTTGCGCCAGGCGGAGTTCTTCGGCCAGCAGATCAAGTGCCTGCGCCTGGGCTGCCAGATGGACTTGCGCCTCCTGCAGGTGTTCACTCACACGGCGCAAGGCATCGACGTGCCGCGCTCGGGCCAGGTAAACGCCTTCGGTATTGGCTTGCCAACCCGCAAGCTCCAGTAGCTTGTGCCGCAAAGCGTCCAGCCCGACACCGGTCTTGGCCGATAGCGTCAAGCCGCCAGCGGGCGGCGGCACAGTGCTGGCGTCGAGTTTGTTCCAGACTTCAATGACCGGCACCTTGGCCGATAGTTTCTGCGCCAGCATGGCTGCAATCACGGCATCGGCAACGATGTAATCGTTGGCACGGATGCGGGTCAGATCGTGCAGGAACAAAACCACGTCGGCCGCCTCGATGGCGCCCCAGGCATGGGCAATACCAATTTTTTCGACCTCGTCCGCACTGTCACGCAAACCAGCGGTATCCACCACGTGCACCGGAACACCTTCGATCTGGATCGTTTGCTGCACCTTGTCACGGGTGGTGCCGGCAATCGGGGTCACGATCGCCAATTCGGCCCCTGCCAGTGCATTGAGCAGCGACGATTTGCCGGCATTGGGCTGCCCCGCAATCACGACCTTGATGCCATCGCGCAGCAGCGCACCCTGGTGCGCCCGCTGCTGTACCGCGCGCAGGGTTTGTTGCAGTTGGGTGAGTTGCCCGATGGCATCGGCTTGGCGCAGGAAATCGATTTCTTCTTCCGGAAAATCCAGCGTCGCCTCGACCAGCATGCGCAGGTGAATGAGCGCGTCAAGCAGCACATGGATTTCAGCCGAAAAAGCACCCGACAAGGAGCGACTGGCACTGCGCGCCGCCGCCTCGGTGCTGGCATCGATCAGGTCGGCAATCGCCTCGGCCTGGGCCAGGTCAATCTTGTCGTTGAGAAAAGCACGTTGTGAAAACTCGCCCGGTTCTGCCACGCGCAGGCCGGCGAGGCGGGCTTGTCCTGTGCCGGGATCGATTTCTGCCGCCGCCAGCAAGCAACGCGAGAGCAGAAGTTGCAGCACCACCGGGCCACCATGCGCCTGCAGTTCGAGCACGTCTTCGCCGGTGAACGAGTGCGGCGCCGGGAAATAAATCGCAAGACCCTGGTCGATGATGGCGCCATCCTGTGCACGAAACGGCAGGTATGTCGCTTCACGCGGCTTCAGGATACGCCCGCACAGCGCTTCGATCAAAGGCGCAAGACGCTGACCTGAAACCCGCACAATTCCGACTGCCCCGCGCCCGGGTGCTGTGGCAATGGCCGCAATGGGCTGGTTCTGGCGTGCAAGCATGAGGCTACATGGCACAAGGGCCGCTTGCGCGGCCCTTTTTGTTACTTGAACTTGGGCAGATTGAACTGCGGCGGCACACCCATGCGGGTGTTGATGAGCCACTGCTGCGCAATCGACAAGACATTGTTGGTGATCCAGTACAGCACCAGCCCGGCCGGGAAGAAGAAGAACATGACACTGAAGGCCAAGGGCATAAACCACATCATCTTGGCCTGCATCGGGTCTGGCGGCGCCGGATTGAGTGCCGTCTGCAACACGGTCGTGAGTGTCATCAGTGTGGGCAGAATATAGAACGGATCGGGCGAGGAAAGATCGTGAATCCACATGACCCAGGGCGCGTTGCGCATCTCGACACTGGACAGCAGAACCCAGTAGAGGGCAATGAAGACCGGAATCTGGATCATGATCGGGAAACAGCCACCCATCGGATTGACTTTTTCCTCCCGGTAGATGCGCATCATTTCCTGCTGCATCTGCTGCGGATTGTCCTTCATGCGCTCGCGCATTTCGGTCACCTTCGGGTTGATCGCTTTCATCTTGGCCATGCTGGCATAGGCCTTGGCATTGAGCCAGTAAAAAGCCGCTTTCAGCAACAGCACCAGGGCCATGATGGACCAGCCCCAGTTGGCCATAAAGCTCTGGATCTTGTCGAGCAACCAGTACAAGGGCTTGGCCAATATGGTGAGCCAGCCGTAGTCCTTCACCAGTTCGAGTCCGGGAGCCAGCGACTCCATCATCTTTTCTTCCTGCGGACCGGCAAAGAATTTGGCCTCCACCGTCTTGCTGGCGCCCGGCGCAATCGCATCCAGCGGCGTGATCATGCCCACCGCGTACAAATTGGTATCGACCTTGCGCATGAACAGGTCGCGCTTGATGCCATCGCCCAGCAACCAGGCACTGGCGAAGTAGTGCTGAACCATGGCCACGTAGCCGTTGGTTGCGGTTTTTTCGATGTCAACCTTGTTGTTGTCGATGTCCTTGAATTCGACTTTCTGATATTTCTTGGCCTCGGTATAGACGGCCGGACCGGTGAAGGTCGAGTAGAAGGACGATTCGCCCGGGGGCTTGTTGCCGTCGCGCACCAGTTGCAAGTAGAGCTGCGGCGACACCGCTGTAGCACCGACATTGACGACCTCATGCTTGACCGCGATCGCGTAGGCGCCACGCGACAGGGTGAAGGTCTTGATCAGCTTGACGCCGCCCACCTCGGGCGACTCGAAACGCAACACCAGCTCCTTTTCACCATCCTTGAGAACGCGCGCACCCGGCACCGCGGTCATGAGGGTCTTGTGCGTCGGCAATGCACCACCTGCGGCACCCGCGATAAGCCCGCTCTGAGCGGTATAACTGCGGTCCTTGCTATCGTCGAGCAAAACAACATTTCGGCTCTTGTCGGCCATGTCAACGTGGCGCAAGAACTCGGTCTGCAGCAGCGAACCACCCTCGGTGTCAAATGTCAGCTTGAGCACATCGGTCGTCACCACCAAACGCTCACGCGGCGCAACCGGTGCCACAACGGCGACCGCTGACGCCCCAGCTACGGCGCCAGGTACCCCGGCGACTGTTGCACTTGGCGCAGGCACCCCACCTGGCACGCTCGAAGATGAAGCGCCCGGCGCGCTGGCCGCCGCAACCGGCTTATTGGAACCAGGAAAAAACGTGGCCTTGTGCCCGTTGTAAACCTGCCACTGGTCCCACAGCAACACCATGGAAAAACCAAATATCACCCACAGAATGGTGCGACGAATATCGTTCATGAAGACTTCTTTTGAGTGAAATGGGGAATCAGCCGACTAAAAAGTCGGGGGGGTTCGAACGGCACAGGATCAGCGCCACCTTCGCACCAGGGATGGCAACGCACCAGCCGCGCCAGCGTCAAGTAGGAGCCGCCTGCTGCGCCATGCAATTGCAATGCCTGCAATGAATAAGCGGAACAGGTTGGCTCGAAACGGCACGATGACCCGAGCCACGGACTGAGCAGCAAGCGATAGCCTTTGACCAGGGCAATCAACAAGGACTTGATCATGCGCAACCCGTCAACAGCTTCGGCGAAGGCCGGACGATGGATGCCTTGGTGAACAATTGCTGCAGTTCGCTGCGAATCGCGTCTTTGAGCCGATCAGACGTGGCACTGATGAATTGACTGCGATCGAAAGTCATGCGCAAGCGCACCACATGAGCGGCCTTGGTGAACGCGGACTCAAAGTCGGCGCTGACACTGTAGATCTGGCGCTTGATGGCGTTACGGGTCACAGCCCGCCTGGCCCAACGTTTAGGCACAAGCGCACCCATCCACACGTCTTCTATAGAAAAAAGTGTCATCAAGGGTGAGGCCGGCGATTCAGGCGCAGGTGACGGGGCTGTCGTCGCGTCCAATGCGGTACGGTGCAAGGCGAAATGGGGCGTGCGCGCCACGATTGTGCCAGCCAGGACGGCCTGAAACTGGCTACGCGTTTGGAGTCGCTGCACTTCGGAGTGACGGCAAAACTGCGTGTCAGCTTCGCGCGAGGCAGGCCGCCGAAATCAGACAGCCAGGCGCTTGCGGCCCTTGGCGCGGCGAGCATTGATCACCGCACGACCACCGCGGGTCTTCATGCGAACCAGGAAGCCGTGAGTGCGGGCGCGGCGAATCTTGGAGGGTTGGTAAGTGCGTTTCATTTTGAAAATCCTAAAGGGCTCGATGAGGACCCGTCGTTAAATTGGACGAATCACTGTCTTGTCTTGGCCGGTATGGCCAGAGGAACCGAAGATTATCGCAAATTTTCGGGCCACCGGCAAGACCCTGGCCAAGGTAAATCGCGGACCGCTGAAACCGGGGCAAGACAAATCAGTATTGTGGATAAAATCTTGATAAGCTAGAATTTTCGGCAGACCAATTGAAAACTATCCACAGAAGTCGGCAAGAACAATGACAGAGGGACAATTCACCAGTCAATCTGGCTCCGCAGGCCATGAAGCCGGACAAAGCCTATGGCAAAGCTGCATCGATCAACTGGCCCAGGAACTACCTGAGCAGCAGTTCAACACCTGGATAAAGCCGTTGCAGGCACAGGTTTCAGATGACCTGTCAAAAGTCACCATCTTTGTCGCCAACCGGTTCAAACTGGATTGGGTCAGAGCCCAGTATGGCACCCGAATCACCGGTCTGCTGGGGCGACTTTCTGGCCAAGCCGTTCAAATTGAGTTAGCGCTTGCTCCGCGAGAAGTGGCCGCCAAATTGCCGTCTGTACATAATGCGGCAGAGCCAATTTCGATTGAAGAAAGCAACGAGATCGGGGAACAAAGAAGCCCGAGTGAACTCAAGAACCGCCTCAACAGTTCCCTGACGTTCGACACACTGGTTGAAGGAACAGCGAACCGAATGGCGCGTGCAGCCGCCATGCACGTGGCCGGCATGCCGGGTCATCTGTACAACCCACTCTTTATTTACGGCGGTGTTGGCCTGGGGAAAACCCATTTGATGCACGCCATTGGCAACCGCCTGCTGGCCGACAAGCCTGGCGCCAAAGTTCTTTACATCCATGCTGAACAATTTGTTTCGGATGTGGTCAAGGCCTATCAGCGCAAAACGTTTGATGAATTCAAGGAACGCTACCACTCACTCGACCTGCTGTTGATTGATGATGTCCAGTTCTTCGCCAACAAGGAACGTACCCAGGAAGAGTTTTTCAATGCCTTTGAGGCCTTGCTGGCCAAAAAATCACACATCGTGATGACCAGTGACACCTACCCCAAGGGCTTGACCGACATCCACGAACGACTGGTGTCGCGCTTCGACTCCGGGCTGACTGTGGCCATCGAGCCGCCAGAACTTGAAATGCGCGTTGCCATCCTGATCAACAAGGCGCGAGTAGAAGGCATTGATATGCCAGAAGAAGTCGCATTCTTCGTGGCCAAGAATGTACGCTCCAACGTCCGCGAACTCGAAGGCGCGTTGCGCAAGATTCTGGCGTACTCCCGCTTCAACCAGAAAGAGATTTCGATACTTCTGGCGCGCGAGGCACTGCGCGATCTGCTCTCAATTCAAAATCGCCAGATCTCGGTGGAAAACATCCAGAAGACGGTTGCCGACTACTACAAGATCAAGATTGCCGACATGTATTCCAAGAAGCGCCCCGCCAGCATTGCCCGGCCGCGCCAGATCGCCATGTACCTGGCCAAGGAGCTCACGCAAAAGAGCCTTCCGGAAATTGGCGAGTTGTTTGGTGGGCGCGACCACACCACGGTGTTGCATGCGGTACGCAAGATCGGCGGTGAGCGCCAGCAGGTGACCGAACTGAACCAGCAACTTCATGTACTGGAACAAACGCTCAAGGGCTGAATGCAAGTGGAAAAAAGGGGAAAATAGCTGCTTTTGCAGGAAATAGATTTCCCGTGGATCATTGATTTGAATCGCAGATATTAATAAAGGGGTTGACATGATTGTCCTGAGAACCACACAAGACAAAGTTTTGGCAGTTTTGCAATCAGTAGCCGGCATCGTCGAGCGGCGGCACACACTGCCGATACTGGCCAATGTGCTGATTCGAAAGACCGGCGGGTCTCTGCAATTCACCACCAGCGATCTGGAAATCCAGATCCGCACCAGCGCCGAGTTCGATGGCGATGCGGGTGACTTCACGACGACGGTCGGCGCACGCAAGCTGATCGATATCCTGCGCACCATGCCGGCAGATCAGACTGTCTCGCTGGAATCAAGCGCCAGCAAGCTGATCCTGAAGGGCGGCAAGAGCAAGTTCACGCTGCAAACCCTGGCGGCGGAAGATTTCCCGCTGGTGCAGGAAGCCGCCAGTTTTGGACCGGTGTTCAGCGTTCCACAAAAGACACTGAAAGACCTGCTTGGTCAGGTTTCATTCGCGATGGCCGTGCACGATATCCGCTATTACCTCAACGGTATTCTTTTTGTCGCTGAAGGCAAGCAATTGAGCCTGGTTGCAACCGATGGCCACCGGTTAGCATTCGCCTCGGCAACACTCGATGTGGATGTGCCCAAGCAGGAGGTGATTCTGCCGCGCAAGACCGTCATCGAGCTGCAGCGCCTGCTGTCCGACGCAGACGGCGCGATCGAAATGCAATTTGCCAACAACCAGGCCAAGTTCAGCTTTGACGGCATGGAATTTGTCACCAAACTGGTCGAGGGAAAGTTCCCGGACTACAACCGCGTGATCCCGAAAAATCACAAGAACAACATCACGCTGGGTCGCGGCGCCCTGCTCGCCACTCTGCAGCGCACAGCCATTCTGACCAGTGAAAAGTTCAAGGGTGTACGCCTGAACATCGACCCCGGCACCTTGCGCGTTGCATCCAACAACGCCGAGCAGGAAGAGGCGGTAGACGAGCTTGATATTGATTATGACGGCGACAGCATCGAGATCGGTTTCAACGTGACCTATCTGATTGATGCGCTGAGCAACATGACGCAGGAAATGGTGAAACTGGAACTGTCGGACGGCAACAGTTCTGCGCTCTTCACCATCCCTGATAACGCCACCTTCAAGTACGTGGTCATGCCGATGCGGATTTAACGCACAAAGATTTGTAGCAGTACAAAGCCGAGCCCGCGATGAACGAGAAGTTCATTGCGGGTTCGGTCATTACAGAGTTTGAGAAGTATTGATATTTTGCGGGGCAAAACAAGGCGCAGCACGGCGCAACCCCCAACCGATTAGAAGCAGTTATGACCGAAGAAAACAAGCCAGTCCAGCCCTCTGCCACCAGTGAAGGCGTGGTGCATACGGGCGAGGGCAGCGCCGACAGCTCCAACTTCCAGCCCACCATCGACACCAACCAGGCCGGGGCTTCAGCGGCTTACGGCGAGGATTCGATCCAGATCCTTGAAGGCCTGGAAGCTGTGCGCAAGCGCCCCGGCATGTACATCGGCGACACCTCGGACGGCACCGGCCTGCACCACCTGGTGTTTGAAGTGGTGGACAACTCGATTGATGAATCCCTGGCCGGCCACTGTGACGACATTCTCGTCACCATCCACTCCGACAACTCGGTCAGCGTGGTCGACAATGGGCGCGGTATCCCGACCGGCATCAAGATGGACGACAAGCACGAGCCCAAACGCTCGGCGGCCGAAATCTCGCTGACCGAACTGCACGCCGGCGGCAAGTTCAACCAGAACAGCTACAAGGTCTCGGGCGGCCTGCACGGCGTCGGTGTGAGCTGCGTCAATGCCCTGTCCAAAATGCTGCGCCTGACGATCCGGCGTGATGGCAAGGTCCATGTCATGGAGTTCAGCAAGGGTTTTGTGCAAAACCGCATCACCGAAACGGTCAACGGTGTCGAAGTCTCGCCCATGAAAGTCATCGGCGAGACCGAACGACGCGGCACGGAGGTTCACTTCCTGCCTGACACCGACATCTTTCAGCAGAACAACGACTTCCATTACGAAATCCTGAGCAAGCGCCTGCGCGAGCTGAGCTTCCTCAACAACGGCGTGCGCATCCGCTTGAAAGACGAGCGCACCGGCAAGGAAGACGACTTTTCCGGCGCCGGTGGCGTGCGCGGTTTTGTCAACTTCATCAACAAGGGCAAGACGGTCCTCAACCCCAACATCTTCCACGCCATGGGCGACCGCCAGAGCGACCA
>CAITXW010000349.1 GCA_903896425.1 uncultured beta proteobacterium
AACCGTGGCGAGATCGCGTGCCGGGTCATCAAGACAGCGCGCAAGATGGGCATCAAGACGGTGGCTGTTTATTCTGATGCAGACAAGGACGCGCGCCACGTGATGCTGGCCGATGAGTCTGTCCACATCGGTCCGCCGCCGAGCCGCGAGAGCTATTTGCTGGGCGAGAAAATCATCGCCGCCTGCAAGCAGACCGGCGCCCAGGCAGTGCACCCGGGCTATGGCTTTCTGAGCGAGAACGCGGCCTTTGCCAAGCGGGTCGAGGAAGAGGGCATTGTCTTCATCGGGCCCAAGCATTACTCGATGGCCGCCATGGGCGACAAGATTGAATCCAAGAAGCTCGCCGGCGCGGCCGGCGTCAATTGCATTCCCGGTGTCAACAGCGCAATTGAAACAGCGGAAAACGCGGTGGAAATTGCCAAGGGCATTGGCTACCCGGTCATGATCAAGGCCAGCGCGGGCGGCGGTGGCAAGGGCTTGCGCGTCGCCTACAACGACAAGGAAGCCTTCGAGGGCTTCACCAGTTGTCGCAACGAGGCACGCAACAGCTTTGGCGACGACCGCGTCTTTGTTGAGAAGTATGTGGAAGAGCCGCGTCACATCGAAATTCAGCTGATCGGTGACAGCCACGGCAACGTGGTCTATCTCAATGAACGTGAGTGTTCAATCCAGCGCCGGCACCAGAAGGTGATTGAGGAAGCACCGTCCCCCTTCATCAGCGACGCCACGCGCAAGGCCATGGGCGAGCAGGCTGTGGCGCTGGCCAAGGCCGTCAAATACCAGAGCGCAGGCACGGTCGAGTTCGTGGTTGGCAAGGACCAGAGCTTTTACTTTCTGGAGATGAACACCCGCCTGCAGGTCGAGCACCCGGTGACCGAGTGCATCACGGGTCTGGACCTGGTCGAGTTGATGATCCGGGTTGCGGCGGGCGAAAAGCTGCCGCTGACACAGGCCGACGTCAAGCGCGAAGGTTGGGCCATGGAGTGCCGCATCAACGCCGAGGATCCGTTCCGTGGTTTCCTGCCCTCGACCGGGCGTCTGGTGCGCTTTCAGCCGCCGACTGAGACCATGTTTGCGTCGGATGTCAGCCAGTGGCAGGGCGTGCGTGTGGACACCGGTGTGCAGGACGGCGGCGAAATTCCGATGTTCTACGACTCCATGATTTGCAAGCTGATCGTGCACGGCAAGAACCGACTCGACGCGATCGCCAAGATGCGCGAGGCGCTCAATGGCTTTGTCATCCGTGGTGTCAGCAGCAATATCCCGTTCCAGGCGGCGCTGTTGGCGCATCCCAAATTTGTGTCGGGTGACTTCAACACCGGTTTCATTGCCGAGAACTATGCCAAAGGGTTTCGCGCTGAGGACGTGCCGCACGACGATGCCGACCTTTTGCTGGCGCTGGCGGCGTTCGTCAACCGCAAGTACCGCGGTCGTGCCAGTGCCATCAGCGGCCAGATGGAAGGCCACGAAGTTGCGGTGGGAGAAGATTTTGTGGTGGTGACGCTGGGACAAAAGGGCGCTTCGACACCGACAACGGTTTCGGTGACGCAATTTGATGACAAGGCCGGCTCCTGCCTGGTTTCCCTGGGTGCCAAGAGCTACCAGTTGTCCAGCAATTACCGTTTGGGTGAAGTCCGCATCGCCGGCACTTGCAACGGTGCGCCGTTCACGGCGCAGGTTGAGCGTGGCAGCATTGCGGGCAAGAACCCGCTGGCGATTCGGGTCTCGCACAACGGCGCGCAGATCGACACGCTGGTGTTGTCCAAACGTGCGGCCGCTTTGTACGCATTGATGCCCTACAAGGCCCCGCCGGACATGAGCCGCTTTGTTTTGTCGCCGATGCCGGGCCTGCTGGTCGATGTGGCGGTGCAGCCGGGTCAGAAGGTGCTCGCAGGCGAGCGCGTGGCCGTGATTGAAGCCATGAAGATGGAAAACGTGTTGTTTGCCGTCGCCGATGGCGTCGTCAGCAAGGTGCTGGCGACCAAGGGGGAGAGTTTGACGGTAGACCAGGCAATTGTGGAATTTGCATGATGGCCATCGAACGTCCCTTCAAGGTGCTGGGCATCCAGCAGATTGCCATCGGCGGCCCCGACAAGATCCGTCTGCAAAAGCTCTGGGTCGAAATGCTGGGGCTGGAAGTCACCGGCACCTTCCGCAGCGAGCGCGAAAATGTTGATGAGGACATTTGTGCCATGGGCAGTGGGCCGTTCAAGGTCGAAGTTGATCTGATGCAGCCAATCGATCCCGAGAAGAAGCCCGCTGTCCACAGCACGCCGCTCAACCACGTCGGTCTGTGGATTGACGATCTGCCCGTGGCCGTTCAATGGCTCACGGCGCAGGGCGTACGCTTTGCCCCGGGTGGCATTCGGGCCGGCGCCGCCGGCTTTGACATCTGTTTTCTGCACCCAAAGTCGAACGATGAATTCCCGATCAGCGGCGAAGGCGTCCTGATTGAGTTGGTGCAAGCCCCGCCCGCGGTCGTCACCGCATTCCGGCAACTTGGCTCCGGTCCGCTCTGAATTCCCCGCATCTTGCGGGTCAAATTTGATCTATCTCAATATCTTATAAACGGTGCAGGCTGCTCAGGGCGCCGCCGGGGGTTTTGCACGCATGCTGACGTACACTGCGTACCCTGCCTGGTCGCGCTTGCGGCCTAACAACGGTTTAGGAGACCGACTTGAAGCCTTC
>CAITXW010000350.1 GCA_903896425.1 uncultured beta proteobacterium
AGTCACAAATACGCTGAAATTTGTCGCATGCAGCACGCATAAAATGCCAACTTTATTCACATAGAAGCGGTCATATATGGAACTTAAAACTGCGCGACTGACTGTCTTGATTGATCCTGCCAAGAAGAAAGCTTTCGAGACGCTTTGCGCGCGTCAGGATGTGACACCGTCGCAGGTTGTCAGGCGATTGATTCGCGACTATTTGGTTCAGCACGGGGTGGAGTTCATACCCAGTGGTTTGTCAACTGTTGCAGGGGCCGCCGAAGACAGCGCTGGGAACGTGTGAACCAAGCATTCTGATATCCGACATGGCGATCTGTTTCAATGAATTTCCGGAGCATTGAAGATGCCAATTTTGGAACTTGAATCGGCGCTGTCGAATTCTCGCCTGAAGCCCAAGGGCATAAAAGTCGGACGCAAATTGTGGGATGCCTTGCGAGCCGCCAACCTCATCAGCATGTCGGAAGCGTCCGATTGGGAAATGGCAGATCCAGGCTTCAAACTGCCTTTTTACAAGGGCATTTACCTGGTTTTAGATCCTGAACTTGAGCACGCCGGTATCGGTTTTTGGATTCCGGCTGGCGACGCGGGTGCCGTTGTGGCATCACACAAAAAACCCTTGCAGTCACCGACGCAGAATCACACCAAACCATTGTTGAGGACCACGTCACGATGGCTGGGGCGATCGTAACTACCGCCACAAAAACCGTCTTAGCAAGCACGTCGCATTTCCTGCACCGCTCTGTGTTGCGCCCGTTTAGCATCCGATGACGCCGATTGTCCTGGCTGTGATGATTCTTGCGCTGGGCGCAGGCTTGTGCCTATTGCCGGTGAGCAACGCCACGCGCGTTGGGATGGGGCTGGGGTCCCAAGCGCTCGCAACGATTCTTGTTTTGGCGACAAGTTTTCCCGTCTTACTCGGCGCCCCTGTCATTTCGGCCGCCATGCCATGGTCGTATCCGGTTGGCGTGTTGCACATCCGACTGGATGCCTTAGGCGCCTTCTTTCTGAGTTGGTCATTGCCCATGACGCTGTTGGGCAGCCTGTACGCCGTCGGCTATTTGCGTCCGTTCTTCAAAGGTCCGCGGCACCTGGGCATGCACTTCGCCCTGCTCAACATGACGGCTATTTCGTTTGTATTGATCTACACCGGCGAGCATGCCTTGATCTTTTTGCTCGGATGGGAACTGGCAGCACTGGCTGCATGGCTGATGGTGATTTGGGACTACACAAACCAGAAGGTGCGTTTTGCCGGATTCAATTACCTGATTTCGACCCACATTGGCCTGATCTTTCTGGTCGCAGCGGTGATGACGATCTACACCCATACCGGGTCGTGGACCTTGGGCGATTTTGGGGTTTGGCTGGCAAACAATCCCGGCACTGAACGCAATGTTATTTTTTTGCTATTGGTAACCAGCTTCGGCCTGAAGTCGGCCTTCTTCCCGTTTCATTCCTGGCTGCCGCGCGCCCATGCCGCAGCGCCGGCGCACGTCTCGGCGCTGATGTCGGGTGTGATTCACAAGGCCGGTCTGTATGCGCTGGTGCGTTTCATGTTCCTGATTGGCCGGCCTGATGAATGGATGGGCTGGTTTCTGATCGGTTTCTCGGCGCTGTCAGCCCTGGTCGGCGCCCTCTACACCGTCGGGCAACACGATTTGAAACGCCTGCTCGGGTACTCGTCCACCGAGAACGTTGGCATCGCCGGCATCGGCCTGGGCGTGGGCTGTCTGGGCCTGAGTTGGGGCCAACCGACGCTGGTGGCGCTGGGCTTTGCCGGCGGTCTGATGCACCTGCTCAATCACGCCTTCTTCAAGTGCCAGTTGTTCTACGCCGCTGGCGC
>CAITXW010000351.1 GCA_903896425.1 uncultured beta proteobacterium
AAATCGACACTCGCTGCAGCCAGCAACAAGGCACGCGAGGCCGGATGCAGCGAGTGCTGCGCCAACGCCGCCGCCATCACCAAGGCTTGTGCTTGCGACAAGCCGTCGCGCACCTGCGTCGCACCCAGCACCATGGCGTCGCGCGTCAGCGTTCCGGTCTTGTCGAACAGCACGGTGTCAACGCCGGCCAGACTCTCGAAGGCTTCGAGCCGGCGCACCAGAACGCCCCGGCGTGCCAGCGCACCGGCAGCCGCCAGCATGGCAGCCGGCGTCGCCAGCGACAGTGCGCAAGGACAGGTGACCACCAGCACCGCCACCGCGACCATCAGCGCATGGCCTGGATCACGCCCCCACCAGTAGGCGCAGGCCAGCGCCGCAGCCAGCAGCACCGCCAGCAGAAACGGCTTGGCAATGCGGTCGGCCAGTCGCGCCAGTCGCGGCTTGCTGGTCGAAGCGGTTTCCATCAAGGCCACGATCTGGGCAAAGCGCGTCTCGGGGCCGGTTCGCTCCACGCGCACCAGAACCAGCGCCGAGAGATTGTGGCTGCCGGCAATGACGCTGCCGCCGCTACGGCGCGCCACCGGACGCGACTCTCCCGTTAGCAGCGCCTCGTCCACCAGCGTATCGCCTTGCAACAACACGCCGTCGGCCGGAAAGGTCTCGCCTGGCAGGATGCGGATGACATCGCCGCTGACGAGCCGGCGCACGGCCACGCGCTCGAATGCGCCATCAGGTGCGCGACGGGCCACGCTGTCGGGCAGCCGGTTCATCAGGGATTCCAGCGCGCCCGCCGTGCGGTCGCGCAGGCGCAGCTCCAGCCAGCGCCCCGCCAACAGGAAGAAGACAAACATGGTGAGCGAGTCAAAGTAAACCTCGCGTCCAAAGTGGCCGCTTGGATCGAAGGTGCCCATGGTGCTGACGGCAAACGTGATCAACATGCCCAACGCCACTGGCAGATCCATGCTGATGCGGCGCTGCACGACATCGCGCAAGGCGCTGCTGAAAAAAGGCCCGCAGGAAAACAGAATCACCGGCAACGACAGCACCCAGGAAGCCCAGCGCAGCAATTGCTCCATCTCGGCCGACAGATCGCCGGGCCGCGCCACATAGGCGGGATAGGCGTACATCATCACCTGCATCATGCACAGGCCGGCGACGGCCAGGCGCCACAGCGCTTTGCGCGCCTCCATCTGACGCCGCTCACGTGCCTGAGCGTCATTGGCCGGCACGGCGCGGTAACCGGCGCCTTGAACCGCGCGCATCCAGGCTGAGGGCAGAACCCGCTGACTGTTCCAGATCACACGGGCCCGTTGGCTGCCAGCACTGACCTCAGCCGACACCACACCGGGAACGCGCAGCAAGGCATCTTCAATGGTGAGCGCGCAGGCGGCACAGTGCATGCCTTCGATCAGAACATTGGACTCCCAGCAATCGGTACGCTGTTGATCGGCTCGACTAAAGGCCGACCACTCCAGCGCATCGTCGAGCAAGGACAAAACATCCGGGTCTGCTGAAGCCGCAGCGAAATCGGGGGGACTGACAGGTGACATAAGGTCCAAAAGGTCCACAGTTGCGCGGCGATGAAAGCAGTTTACCTGACGAAAATCAAGACTGCACCGATATAGCAGAGTAAGCTGCAAGCCATCAACTCAAAAGGAGCAACTCATGTACCAACGAATTCTCGTCGCCACCGATGGATCCAATTTATCCAAGCGCGCGGTTGCCAGCGCCATTTCGCTGGCTGGGCTGTGCGGTGCCGAGTTGGTGGCGCTGAAAGTTATCCCGCGCTATCCGCAAAGCTACTTTGAGGGCGGCCTGGCCCTGCAGGCGGCGGAAGTCAGCCGCGTTGAAAAGCAGTGGGCCGACGACGGCCAAGCCATTGTCGATGCGGTGCAAAAGGCGGCCACAGCAAAAGGCGTAAAGGTCAAAGCGGTCACTGTGAAATCTGATCTGGTGTCCGACGCCATCATCGCCGCTGCCAAGAAGCACAAATGCGACCTGATCGTCATGGCCTCGCATGGTCGGCGCGGCATCAAGCGCCTGCTGTTGGGCAGTGAAACGCAACTCGTGCTGACGCACTCGCACGTGCCAGTGCTGGTGCTGCGCTAAGACGATCACCTGCCGGAGCCGTAGCGCTCCCGCAGGACATTCTTCTGCACCTTGCCCATGCTGTTGCGCGGCAGGGCGTCGATCACATAGCACTGTTTGGGCACTTTGAAATTGGCCAGCGTGGCCTTCAGGCTGGCGATGATCTGTGCCGGGTCCAGCGCGGCACCCGGCTTGGCCGTGACCACCGCCAAACCGACCTCGCCAAAATCAGGGTGCGGCACGCCGATCACGGCGCTTTCTTCCACCCCGGGCAATTCGTTGATATAGGCCTCGACCTCCGCAGGATAGACGTTGTAGCCACCGCTGATGATCAAGTCCTTGCTGCGCCCCACGATCGTGACGTAACCCAGCGCGTCAACCTTGCCGACATCGCCGGTCTTGAAGAAGCCGTCTGAAGTAAATTCCTCTGCTGTCTTTTCCGGCATGCGCCAATAGCCCTTGAACACATTCGGGCCCTTGACCTGGATGGCGCCGATCTCGTCGCTCGGCAGCGCCGCTCCCGCGTCATCCTGCACGCGCAGACTGACACCGGGCAGCGGGAAGCCAACCGTGCCACCGCGGCGTGCGCCCTGCCCTGCGTCGTACGGATTGGAGGTCAGCATGCCGGTCTCGCTCATGCCGTAGCGCTCCAGAATCGTGTGGCCGGTGCGCTTCTGCCATTCAGTGAAGGTCTCGATCAACAAGGGCGCCGAGCCAGCAATAAAGAGCCGCATTTGGCGCGCCGCTTCCAGTGTCAGACCGGGCTCGGACAGCAGACGCACGTAGAGCGTGGGCACACCCATGAAGACCGTTGCCTGCGGCATTTTCTCCAGCACCTTTTTCGGATCGAAGCGGCCCAGCCAGATCATCTTGCTGCCGTTGAGCAGCGCGCCGTGGATGGCGACAAACAGGCCGTGCACATGGAAAATCGGCAGCGCGTGAATCAGCACGTCACCGGCGCGCCAGCCCCAGTAGTCTTTCAGAACCCGCGCGTTGCTGAGCAGGTTGCCGTGGCTCAGCATGGCGCCCTTGGAGCGCCCGGTGGTACCGCTGGTGTAGAGAATCGCCGCCAGATCATCGGCCTGTTTGAACGCTGGTTGCTGCTGGTCGGAACAATGCGTGGCGCGCTCCAGCAGTGACCCGCTGCGGTCCTCGTTGAGCGTGAAGACGTACTGGGTGCCGGCCTTGAAAGCGATCTTGCTGACCCAGCCGAAGTTCTTGCCGGTACACACCACAACCGCCGGTTCGGCGTTGCCGATGAAGTACTCAATCTCCGCTTGCTGATAGGCCTGGTTGAGCGGCAAATAGACAAAACCGGCGCGCAGCGTGGCCAGGTACAGCAGCATGGCCTCAACCGATTTTTCCACCTGCACCGCGATGCGTGCACCGGCTGGCAGTTGCAGCGAACCGAGCAGCGAGGCCAGCATGGCGCTGGCACGCTCAAGGTCGCGCCAGGAATAAAACAGACCGTCATCGGTTTCGACGGCGACGCTGTCCAGGTCTTGCGGGAAGCCGGCGCGCAGCGCGACGAAGAGATTGCCGTTGGCAGAAGTTGGGGTATTGCGGTTTTGCATGTCAGGGAAGGAACTGATGGTGATTTGAATTGGCCGAATCGCCCATGGCGTAGCAGCTAAAAGTTGGGCTTTCTTTTATCGAGGAAAGCCCCAATGCCCTCGCGGTGTTCGGCACTGTTCGCGTAGGCATAGCTCGCATCGTTGGCGGGATCGCTCCGAGTTTCAGCGTCGGTTTGGCTCAGCAAGGCGCGAAGGGTCTGCTTGTTCATGCGCGCCGCCTGCGGCGCCAGGGTGGCGATGCGAAGCGCGCGGGTGTGGACCACAGTGGCGAGTTCTGCATCAGCCAACACATGACTCAAAAAGCCGCTTGCCTTTAGTTCGATAGCGCTGAAAATCGCCGCTTCGAACAGCATTTGCCGCGCCACACCCAGGCCGGCTTCACGTGCGACCAGAGCGGCTTCGCGCGGTGCCATCGGAAAACCAAGCCGTGCAATCGGTGCGCCGAAACGGGCCGACATGGCAGCCAGACGGATGTCACAGCAACTGGCGATCTCCATGCCGGCGCCCATGCAGTTGCCCGCGACCTGCGCGACGATGGGAACATCACAGTCGAGCATGGCCTGCAAAGCCGGCCAGACATCGTTCTCATGAAAATCGCGCAGGCTTGCCGCCTCAAAACGGAAACCGGCGTATTCCGAAATGTCACCGCCCGCGCACAGATTGCCGTTCTCGCCAGACACAACAACACAACGCACACTGCCATCACCCTGGATCTGTTCAAACGCCGCGCGCAATTCCTGCCACATATGGCGCGACATGGCGTTGAGTTTTCCAGGGTTGGACAAAGTAACCGAAGCCAGCGCGTCCGCGACACGCAGCAGGACCGTACCGCTCATGAAAAAATTCCCATCAACGCACAGCCGCCACACCCATGACCGCATCTGGCAGCCCAGTCGCAATGCCGGGAAAGACGCAGATCAAAAACACCGCCAGAAACATCAGCAGCACAAAGGGCAGTACGCCCCAGATGATGTCGCTGAGCGAAATATCGGGCGCGATATTCTTGATGACGAAAATGTTCAAGCCCACCGGTGGATGAATCAAGCCGGCCTCCATCACGATGGTCATCAGCACGCCAAACCAGATCAGGTCAAAACCGGCGACCTTGAGCGGCGGCAGGATGATGGGCGCCGTCATCAGAATGATACTGACCGGTGGCAGAAAGAAACCGAGCAGGATCACCATCAGCAAAATGGCCACCAGCAGCACCCACTTGGACAAATGCATGCCGACCACCCACTCGGCGGTTGACTGGCTGATGTGCAGAAAACTCATCACATAGGAGAACAGCAGCGACATGCCGATGATCATCATCAACATGGTCGACTCACGCAGTGTTGCCGTCAGGATCGGCGCCACATCGCGCGGTCGCCAGACGCCGTAGATGGTCGCGATCAGCAGCAATGCCAGCAAGGCACCGAGTCCCGCCGTTTCGGATGGCGTCGCGAAGCCACCGTAGAGCGCCACCATTACGCCAATCAAGAGCAGCACAAAAGGCACGACGCGCGGCAGCATCTCGAACTTCTGTCGGTTGGTAAACGTTTCATCCAGCAGCAGGGCCGACGCCGTTCCCGAACGTTCGAATTCAGCCTTGGCCAAGCGATGCTCCTTGCGATAACGCATGGCGGCGTAAAAGGCAAACAGCCCCACCAGCAGCACGCCCGGAAAGATGCCCGCCAGAAACAAGCGACCCAGCGACTGCTCGGCCGCCACCGCGTAAAGAATCATGGTGATCGAGGGTGGCAACAAAATGCCCAGTGTGCCGCCAGCGGCGATGATGCCGGCCGCAAAACCGGGCGAGTAGCCGCGCTTGCGCATCTCGGGAATACCGGCGCTGCCAATGGCCGAACAGGTGGCCGGGCTCGATCCCGCCATGGCCGCAAACAGTGCGCAGGCAAACACATTGGCAATGCCCAGACCACCGGGAATCCGGCCGAGCCAGACATGCATCGCTGCGTACAAGTCCTGCCCGGCACGCGAACGGCCAATGGCCGCGCCTTTGAGAATGAAGAGCGGGATCGACAGCAGCGTGATGCTGGCCATTTCCTCGTAGACGTTCTGCGTGACGGTGTTGAGCGATGAAGCCGGCATGAACAAATACATGAACAACACCGCAACGCTGCCCAGCGCAAACGAGATCGGCGCGCCCGAGAACATGAAGAGCAGCGTCACCGCGCCGAACAGCAAACCCATACTGAGCATTGTCATGGCGCCTCCTGCGAAGCGGTGCCCAGCATGGCGTTGACACGCGCGCTGATCTGAATCAGCAGCTGCAGGCTCAGCAGCGTCATGCCAACGGCCATCAGGCCGTAGGGAATCGACAGCGGTGGCGCCCAGGACGACGAGGTGGTCTGGTGCTCGACCCAGGCTTCATGAAACAGCGTCCACGACTTCCAGGCAAAGAAGCTGCAAAAGAGCCAACCCAACACATCGACCAGCAGCAAGCGCAGGCGATTGAGCGACTTCGGCAGCAGGGTGGCAACCGCCTCAATGCCGACATGGCCGCGCAAGGCCTGCACAAAGGAACTGCACAGGAAGGTGGCGCCGACCAGGCAGAACACAGCGGCTTCATCCTGCCAGTCGGTGGAGGACTTCATCACGTAGCGCGAGACTACGCTGTAGGTCAGTACCGCCGAGGCCAGCAGCAAGGCCCACATGCCGATCATCACAATGATCTGATTGAGCCGCATCAGCACGATGGCCAGCGGCAGCAGCAAGCGCGGTGTATCGGGGTCCACGCCCAACACGGCGGGCCCGACCTCCATGGCGTGCGTCATGTCAGTTTTTGCGCCGCCTTGAGCAGCGCAGCGCATGACTCACTCTTCTCCGCGAAGTCTTTCCAGGCGGTTTCCCGCGCGATGACTTGCCATTTCTTCAGCACCGTTTCATCCATGTCGTAGACCTTGGCACCGGCCTTGGCGTAGATCTCGGCCACCGCCTTGTCGTCAGCGCGTGCCGCTTCCTGGCCAAAGGCTTCGAGTTCGGCGCCGACCGCCATCACCACGTCCTGCTGCGCCTTTGGCAACTTCGCGAACACCTCCTTGGAGATGATCAAGGGTTCGAGCATGAACCAGTAAGTCTTGTTGCGCCCGGTGGTCAGGTGCTTGGCAATTTCTTCGAGCTTGAAGGAAATAAAGCTGGTGCTCGAGGTCATGGCAGCGTCCATGGCGCCGGTCTGCATGGCAGCGTAGATTTCGTTCGACGGCAGAGTGATCACGGAAGCACCGGCGGCCTTGAGCATCATGTCCATCTCGCGACTGCCACCACGCACCTTGAGGCCTTTGGCGTCGTCGGGCGTCAGCAGCGGCCGCACACGGCTTGCAACGCCACCGGCCTGCCAGACCCAGCTGACAATGATCACACCCTTGTCGTCGAGCACCTTGGACAGCAACTTGCCAACCTCAGCCTTTTTCCAGAGCGCGGCCTGCTCGTAGCTTGGCACCAGCGCGGGCATCAGACCGATGTTGGTCTCGGCCACCTCGCCACCGGCATAAGAGAGCGGGAAAAAACTCATGTCGAGCGCACCCTTGCGCACCGCAGAAAACTGCGCGTTGGTCTTCATCAGCGAAGACCCCGGATAGACCGATGCCTTGAGCGCACCCGCGGTTCGCTTTTCGACCTCGACCGCAAAGCGCCGGCACAGGCGATCGCGGAAATCACCATCGGTCAGCGTGCCGCCGGGGAACTGGTGTGAAATTTTCAGGCTGCCGCCGCTTTGCGCCCAGGCGCCAGGCGCCACGGTCGCAAGCGTCGCAGCACCTGCACTGTTGATAAAACTCCGTCTGGATAAAGTCATTTATGTCTCCTGGTTATCGCCGGTTATTTTTCGGCGTATTCTAAAAAAACTCGCTCTCACCTTTCACAGAAACAAGGCCTCGATACTGGCAGAAACAGGAATCTTGCCGATCCCCATCTGCGCGCGATGACGGTCCAGTCGCTTGAGATCGTATAGGTAGTTGACCATCATCCCACACGACTGTTTCAAGCCCTTGGCCGAGGGGTCACCGGCCCAGTTGATACGCTCAACCCGTGCGCCGTTGCCCAGATGAAAGCGTGCTACCGGATCGAGCGGCTTGTCATCGACCCACTCGCATCCAAGGTAGCGTGCCGCGCACTGCATCAGGAAATGCCGCAGTGGCGACTTCTCATCCAGCGCCAGCGCCTGCTCTGCTGCTGCCAGCAGTTGTGCAACGTTCAACGGTGCCGCGCCCAAGGCATGCTCGATCTCGGCACGCGCCTTGTTGTCAAGCCGGTCCACCATGGCCGGCGCATTGCGCCCGAACCAGGCACGAAAACCCGGCATCGGCGATAAAGTGGCAAAAGTCTTGAGGCGCGGAAACTCGAGTTTCAGGGTCTCGACCACGCGCTTGATCAGCGAGTCGCCGAAACCGACACCGCGCAAGCCGGACTGCGTATTGCTGATGGAATAAAAGATCGCGGTCGTGGCCTTGTTGATATCCTCGACGGCCGCCGACTCATCGAGCAAGGGCGTGATGCCACGGGCTATGTCGTGCAACAGGGCAACCTCGACAAAGATCAGCGGGTCCTCTGGCAGACGCGGATGAAAGAAACCGTAACAGCGACGATCCGAGTCGAGTCGGTTCTTCACATCGGCCCAGCTCTTGATGTCGTGCACCGCCTCATACTTGATTAACTTCTCGATCAAGGACGCCGGCGAGTCCCAACTGATGCGACGCAGATCCAAAAAACCAACGTCAAACCAGGTGGAAAACATGTATTCCATCTCGACGTCGAGCGCCTGCAACTTCGACTCCGATTTCAGGAGAGGCAAGAATTCAGCCCGCAGGTCTACCAAAAACCGGATGCCATCGGGAAAGACACTGAAGCGCTGCAGCAGACGCCGGCGCGGCGAAACAGTGGCGCGGCGGTAATGCACTTCGGCCACCGCTTCATCAGGCGTTCCAACGGCAGCAGCAAAACGGGCTTGCGCGAGCGTGATGACCTTTGGATCGGCCACGAACTGCTCGCTCATCAAAAGCCAGCAGTCGCGCCGCTGCGCCGGCGTGGCCTGCGCATACCAAAGCGCCAGCGCCTGAGCGCGGCGTCCGCCTTCGACTTCGCTGATACGGCTGTCCACCACGGCGTGCAATTGATCCAGCAAATGGCGCAGTGCGCGCGGTGACAAGGCCTCGCCCTGCCGACCCAGACTGGCCGCCAGACGTTCCTGCATAGAACGCGCGGTCGCTGGCGCCCGTGCGCTGGTCTGCGACAAAACCGGACTAAGCGCTTTTTGCGTTGAGGCCGGCGCCGGGCTGGTCTTTGCGACCATCGTTTCAGAAGCAGACGGCGTTGCCCGCTTCCTGCTTCTGACGCCGGGCGTCGGCAGCAGTATGGAAACCTTGCGACTGATCCAGTCAGAGGTGTTCATGCCATGTCAAGCCGCAGAGCGCTTCGAACTCCAGAACCACAGACCGATACCGCCCAAAATCATGGGCAGGCACAACCACTGCCCCATGCTCATGCCCAGCGACAGGATGCCCAAATGCGCATCTGGCTCGCGGAAGTACTCGGCCATGAAGCGAAACGAACCATAGCCGAGCAGGAACACCGCCGACACTTGGCCCTGCTTGCGATCCTTGCGGGCAAACAGCCACAGCAACACAAACAGCAGCAGGCCCTCGCCGAGGAACTGGTAAACCTGCGACGGATGACGCGGCAAATCGCCAGCACCGCGAAACACCATGCCCCATGGCAGATCGGGATCGCACAGGCGTCCCCACAATTCACCGTTGATGAAATTTCCCAGACGACCCGCCGCCAGACCCGTCGGCACACAGGGCGCGACAAAATCAGTCACCTGCAACCAGGGCCTTTTGCGCGAACGCGAGAACCAGACCATGGCGACAAAGACACCGAGCATGCCACCATGAAAACTCATACCGCCCTGCCAGACGGCCAAAATATCCAGCGGATGTGACAGGTAATAGAGCGGCTTGTAGAACAGGCAATAGCCAATACGGCCACCGAGCACCACGCCCATGACACCCATGAACAGAATGTCCTCAACGTCGCGCTGACTCCAGGCTGCGCCACCGCGCATCGAAGCAAAAGGTTCGTGCCGCAACCGCCGACTGCCAAGGAACATGAACAGCGCAAACGCCGCCAGATAAGTCAGTCCATACCAGTGGATGGCCAGGGGGCCGAGCTGTAGCGCAACCGGATTGATTTGGGGATGAATCAGCATGGACGCCATTGTGCACGCAAGCCGCTACCCCGATGCCGCAGCGCACCACCGAACGCTGATGCCGCAAACTGACTGAATTGGATTTGCCCGAACTTGCGCGTGTGGGCACAACGCGATTGTTTCCTCTGCCGAAAGATTCCTCCCGGCAAAGAAAACAATCAGCGAGCTGCTTTAGGCGGGTGCCGCTGCGCTCGATGTCAAGCCAATCGCTTCAGCATACTTGAGATAAGTCTCAACCGATGCGATCACGACACGCGCTTCAATCGACAGCAGTTCAATACCGACCAGCGATACCTTGACCCAAGCGTCAATCACGATGCCCTTGTCCAGGATGCGGTCAACCACTTCAGCCAAACTCGAAGAGTCGGTGGATTTTTGTACCTTTGCCATTTTCATTCTCCTAACGTATGGACCCCTGGTTAACTGGCCACGAAGTACGAGGTTAAGCCCTTCGCTGATGAATACAGAGCAATGGCCGTGCCAGCCCCGCGTGGCAGACACGAATCGCTGCAGCTTGCTGAGAAACATCAAGGAATTGACCACTTTGGCGCTGAATTAGCCGTGTTTAACACCGCTTTGCCGCACGCACGCGTCCGATTGCAGCCGACCCGTGGCGCCGCTGCCGTGGTGCTGCCGCCATAGTTGGGGCGCCCATTACCGCAGCGAAACGCATGGGCAAAGCACGAGGCCCCTGGCGCCACGAATAAAATAGGCCGCAGCGTCAATAATTCGAGGCGCCCAGACTGCACTGCCATCGCACTACTCCTTTCCAAACGAGAACCGAAAAACACCATGGACAAGCAACCCGTCATCCTGAACCCGCGCTCCAAGAACATCACCGAGGGCAAGTCGCGTGCGCCGAACCGCTCCATGTACTACGCCATGGGCTACGAGGCCGAAGATTTCAAGAAGCCCATGATCGGTGTTGCCAACGGCCACAGCACCATCACCCCGTGCAACAGCGGCTTGCAAAAGCTGGCAGACGCCGCCATCGCCGCGATCGAGGAAGGCGGCGGCAACGCCCAGGTATTTGGCACGCCGACCATTTCAGACGGCATGTCGATGGGCACCGAGGGCATGAAGTATTCGTTGGTCAGCCGCGAGGTGATCTCCGACTGCATCGAGACCTGCGTGCAGGGCCAGTGGATGGACGGCGTGCTCGTGATCGGCGGCTGCGACAAGAACATGCCCGGCGGCCTGATGGGCATGCTGCGCGCCAACGTGCCGGCCATCTTTGTTTACGGCGGCACCATTCTGCCGGGCCACTACCAGGGCAAGGACCTCAACATCGTCAGCGTGTTCGAAGCCGTGGGCGAGAACGCCGCCGGCCGCATGAGCGATGAAGACCTGCTGGAGATTGAACGCCGCGCTGTGCCCGGCCCCGGCTCCTGCGGCGGCATGTACACGGCCAACACCATGTCCTCGGCCTTCGAGGCGCTGGGCATCTCGCTCGCCTATTCCAGCACCATGGCCAATCCGCACGATGAAAAAGTCGAGTCCGCCAAGGAATCGGCGCGCGTGCTGATCGAAGCGATCAAGAAAGACCTCAAGCCGCGCGACATCGTGACGCGCAAGTCGATCGAAAACGCCGTGGCCGTCATCATGGCCATCGGCGGCTCGACCAATGCCGTGCTGCACTTTTTGGCGATTGCCCATGCGGCCGGCGTGGACTGGACGATTGACGACTTCGAGCGCGTGCGCCAGAAGACGCCGGTGCTGTGCGACCTGAAACCCAGCGGCCAGTATCTCGCCGTCGATCTGCACCGTGCCGGCGGCATTCCGCAAGTGATGAAAATGCTGCTGGGCGCCGGCTTGCTGCATGGCGACTGCATCACCATCACCGGCCAGACCATTGCCGAAGTGCTGAAGGATGTCCCGGCCGCGCCGCGCGCCGACCAGACCGTCATCCGTCCGATGAGCAACCCGATGTACGCGCAAGGCCACCTGGCCATCCTCAAGGGCAACCTGTCACCCGAAGGCTGCGTGGCCAAGATAACCGGTTTG
>CAITXW010000352.1 GCA_903896425.1 uncultured beta proteobacterium
AGCCCTGTACCTGGAAGCCCTGTCCAATGGCCCGACGCTGGCCTTCAAGGATATGGCGATGCAGTTGCTCGGCAACCTTTTCGAATACGAATTGGCGCGTCGTGGTGAAGAACTCAACATCCTGGGTGCGACCAGCGGCGACACCGGCAGTGCGGCCGAGTACGCGATGCGTGGCAAAAAGGGCGTACGCGTCTTCATGACCAGTCCGGCCGCTCGCATGAGCCCGTTCCAGCAGGCGCAGATGTTCAGCCTGCTCGATGAGAACATCCACAACATCGCGGTCGACGGTGTTTTTGACGATTGCCAGGACATGGTCAAGGCCGTTTCCAATGACCTGGACTTCAAGCGCAAGTACCGGATCGGCACCGTCAACTCGATCAACTGGGCTCGCTTGTTGGCTCAAGTTGTTTACTACTTTGCCGGCTACTTCCAGGCTACTGAAAAAGATTCGGAAAAAGTTTGTTTTGCAGTCCCCTCGGGCAACTTTGGCAACGTCTGCGCTGGCCACGTGGCGCGCATGATGGGCTTGCCGATCGACAAACTGGTGGTCGCGACCAACGAGAACGACGTGCTTGACGAGTTCTTCCGCTCTGGCGTCTACCGCGTGCGCGGCAGTGCCGACACTTTTGAAACATCGAGTCCGTCAATGGACATCTCCAAGGCCAGCAACTTCGAGCGCTTTGTGTTTGACCTGCTGGATCGCGACGGTGCGCTGGTCAAGTCCTTGTTCGGTGCGGCGCTGAGCGACAGCGGACGCTTTGACCTCAGCGCAGACCCGCGCTTTGCACAGGCTGCGGCGCGCTATGGTTTTGTCAGCGGCAAGAGCACACATGCGGACCGGCTCGCGACGATTCGACAAACCTGGGAACGCTTCGGCGTCATGGTCGACACCCACACCGCCGATGCGCTCAAGGTCGCACGTGAACACCTGCAGCCAGGCCTGCCCATGATCGTTCTGGAAACGGCACTGCCAATCAAGTTTGCCGCCACCATTGTGGAGGCGCTGGGTCGTGAGCCGGATCGTCCGGCCAAGTTCGAGGGCATCGAAGCCTTGCCCCGGCGCGTTACCCCCATGGCAGCCGATGTTGGCGCCGTCAAGTCCTATATCGCGCGGCATTGCACATGAAGGTTGTGGGCTTTGCCGGCTATTCCGGCGCCGGCAAGACAACACTGGTTGAGTGCTTGATTCCGGCGCTGCGGCGTGAGGGCTTGCGTGTGTCGATCGTCAAGCATGCCCACCATCGTTTTGATATCGACCATCCCGGCAAAGACAGCTTCCGCCATCGCGAAGCGGGTGCCTTTGAGGTGGTGGTGGCATCGAGCAAGCGGCTGGCCTTGATGCGCGAGTTTGAGCTGCCAGTGGAACTGAAAGTGCATCAGCTGATTGCCGAACTCGATGCGCAAGTTGACTGGGTTCTGGTCGAGGGCTTCAAGGACTGCGACCTGCTGAAAATCGAGGTCTGGCGCGGCCAATCCGGGCAGGCAGCGCAATATCCGAATGATGACTTCATCGTCGCCATCGCCACCGATTCACCCGGGCAGTTGCCGCAGGCCACCGCGCGACCGGTACTCGACCTCAATGATGCGCAGGCGCTGGCGCGCTGGCTGATGGCCAGTGAAGCGCGCTTTGAATACCGGCCGGAGATCTTCGCATGAGTACCGCACGTCCTGGTCTGCGCGCGCTTGACGATGCGCTGGCCGAGTTGCTTGGCTTTGCCTCGGTGCTGGCGGATGTGGAGTCGGTGCCGACCTTTGATGCCGATGGCCGGGTGCTGGCGCAGGACCTGATCTCTGCGCTGCACGTACCGCCGCAGGACAACAGTTCGATGGATGGCTATGCCCTGCGCTGCGCCGATCTGACGCAGATACCGGGCGTGCTGGCGGTGCATCAGCGCATTGCGGCGGGGTCGCCGGCCGCACCTTTGGCAGCCGGCAGCGCAGCGCGGATTTTTACCGGCGCGCCGATTCCCACGGGTGCCGATGCCGTGGTGATGCAGGAAGACTGTGAACTGCAGGGCGACCGGGTGCAGATCAATGTGCGCCCGCTGCCGGGGCAGTGGATTCGACGTGCCGGCGAAGACGTCACACTCGGTGCCACCGTGCTGGCCAGCGGCTCGCGCCTGACACCCGCTTCCTTGGGTCTGGCGGCCAGCATCGGCATGGCGACACTGCCGGTGCGGCGGCGCCCGCGTGTTGCCTTGTTTTCCACGGGAGACGAGTTGGTGATGCCGGGACAGGTGGCCCCCGCCGACATGAAGCCCGGCGCCATCTACAACTCGAACCGATTCTTCTTGCGCGCGCTCTTGCTGCGTCTGGGTTGTGAGGTGACCGATCTTGGCATCGTGCCCGATCGCCTCGACGCCACCGTACAGGCCTTGCGCAGTGCGGCGAGCGAGCATGACCTGATCCTGACCAGTGGCGGCGTCTCCGTTGGCGAGGAGGATCACATCAAACCCGCCGTGCAGTCACTGGGCGAGTTGACCCTGTGGCAGATTGCCATCAAGCCGGGCAAGCCCTTTGCCTATGGGCGCGTACAGGACACGCACTTCATCGGTTTGCCGGGCAACCCGGTGTCGAGCTACGTGACCTTTTTGTTGCTGGTGCGCCCGTTTCTGCTCAAGTTGCTAGGGGCCACGGATCTGGCGCCGAGCACGATCGCAGCGCAGGCGCATTTCAACTGGCCGCGCGCCGATCGGCGCCGTGAATTTTTGCGCGTGCGCCGCAATGCCGCGGGTGGCCTTGAACTGTTCCCGAATCAGAGTTCCGGTGTGCTGACCTCGGCGGTATGGGCTGATGGACTGGTGGACAATGCGCCGGGGCAGACTATTCAACATGGCGATAGCGTGCGTTTCATTCCGTTTGCCGAGGTCTTGTGATGAGAGTTAATGTCAGGTACTTCGCTTCGATCCGGGAAGCCATCGGCGTCTCCGCTGAGGCACGGGATACGCATGCATTAACGCTGGCGGCCCTGCGTGACGAACTGATCGCCAGCGGTGGCGCTTATGCCGAGAGCCTCGCGCGTGGTCATGCGGTGCGCGTCGCCCTGAATCAGCTTATGTGTGACGAAGCGGCAGCGCTGGAGGAGGGCGCCGAGGTGGCGTTCTTCCCGCCGGTGACCGGGGGCTAGCGCATGGCTGCAGTGTCACCGTCATCGCCACGCGTGCGCATTCAGGCGGAGGATTTCGACCTGAGTGCCGAAGTCGCTGCCCTGCGCGCGCAGGACCCGCGCGTCGGCGCCATCTGCACATTTCTTGGCACTGTTCGTGACCGGACGGCTGGCACGCCGGGCAGCATCAGCAGCATGGAACTTGAGCATTACCCCGGCATGACCGAGAAGGCGATTGAGGCCATGATCGACCAGGCCATGCAGCGTTTTGACATCTATGGCGCCCGCGTCATTCACCGCGTTGGCTTGTTGCAGCCGCTCGATCAGATCGTGCTGGTGGCAGTCACGTCTGCGCACAGGGGGCTGAGTTTTCAGGCCTGCGAATTCCTGATTGATTACCTCAAAACCCAGGCGCCATTCTGGAAGAAGGAACAAACAGCCGAAGGTGCGCGCTGGGTCGATGCGCGGGTCAGCGACGATGCGGCCCTGGCGCGCTGGGGCATTGAGACTTCCAACACCGGACCAAATTAGTTCAGGTACTTGGGTGGCACAGCAGTTGCCATCGCATCGACAGGCCCGTTCTCGCCGGGCGCATTGTTGTCGAGCAGCGTGATACCCCAGTCGGATTGTTTCAGCGCTGATTCGAGCAGGTGCATGAAGCCGTGCAACAGTTGCGCTGCCAACATCACTTCAAAACGGCGATTGGCACTGGCGCCGGCCAGGTTCTCTTCAAAGGCCAGGTGCAGCGCGCCGCCCTCGCGCGGAGTGACATGCACGGTTGTCGCCAGCAAAGGTTCGTTGCCTAGAGGCAAGACGCCGCCTTGCTCGCTGAAGGGTGTCGTGAAATCAGCCTGCTGTAGCGACTCTTGCTTCCTGAACTGCTGCAAGGCCTTGCTGTCGGCGCCGTCATGGCTGGCGCCCTGTGCTGTCCCCGCGTCCAACGCGCGTGACACCGCAATCATGTGCGGAAACAGGTTCATCACCATCCGACGCGTCAGCCAAAGCCTGAGTTCTTCACCCGAATGGGTGTTCAAGCGGACCAGCAGCCGGTCGTGCTCCAACTGGTAACTCACCTGCAACTGGTGGATATTCATGCGTTGATTTTAGTCAATGCAAGTCGGGCGCGGTGGCCTTGAAATGTGTGGGCGCAGCCCAAGCTGTGTGCCAACCAAGGGGATAGCCATGCGTATCGACAAACTCACCACCAAATTTCAGGAAGCACTGGGCGAGGCTCAGACACTGGCGCTGGGCAATGACAATGCCTATATTGAACCGGCCCACGTGCTGGTGGCCATGTTGCGCCAGCAGGACGGCCCGACCGCGCTGCTGCAGCGCGCTGGCGTCAACGTGCCGGGACTGCTGGCTGCCGCTGAGGCGGCCATCAAGCGGCTGCCCGAGGTGCAAGGCCAGGAGCAGGTCCAGATTGGCCGCGACATGGTCAGTCTGCTGCAGGCGGCCGAGAAGGAGTCGATCAAGCGCGGTGACCAGTTCGTTGCCGGTGAGCTTTTTTTGCTGGCGCTGACCGACAGCAAGCAGGACATTGGCAAGGTCGTGCGCGAAAACGGGCTGACGCGCAAGTCGCTGGAAGCGGCGATTGATGCCGTGCGCGGTGGCCAGAACGTCGACAGCGCCGACGCCGAAGACCAGCGCGAATCACTGAAAAAATATTGTCTGGACCTGACCGAACGCGCCCGCATGGGCAAGCTTGACCCGGTCATCGGACGCGACGATGAGATCCGCCGCGCCATCCAGGTGCTGCAGCGCCGCACCAAGAACAACCCGGTGCTGATCGGTGAGCCCGGCGTTGGCAAGACCGCTATCGTCGAAGGACTGGCGCAGCGCATTGTGGCTGGCGAGGTGCCCGATTCGCTCAAGGGCAAGCGCGTGTTGTCACTCGACATGGCCTCGCTGCTGGCCGGTGCCAAGTTCCGCGGAGAGTTCGAGGAGCGCCTGAAGAACGTGCTCAAAGACCTGGCCAAGGACGAAGGCCAGACCATCGTCTTCATTGACGAATTGCACACCATGGTCGGCGCCGGCAAGGCCGAAGGTGCGATGGATGCCGGCAACATGCTCAAGCCCGCGCTGGCACGTGGCGAACTGCACTGCGTTGGCGCCACCACGCTCGACGAATACCGCAAGTACATCGAAAAGGACGCAGCGCTGGAGCGGCGTTTCCAGAAGATCATCGTGGGTGAACCTTCGGTGGAAGCCACCATTGCCATCCTGCGCGGCCTGCAGGCGCGCTACGAAGCGCACCACGGCGTGCAGATCACCGACCCGGCCATCGTCGCCGCCGCCGAACTGAGTCACCGCTACATCACGGACCGCTTTCTGCCCGACAAGGCGATCGACCTGATCGATGAAGCGGCTTCCAAGATAAAGATCGAACTCGATTCCAAACCCGAGGTGATGGACAAGTTGGATCGCCGACTGATTCAGTTGCAGATCGAGCGTGAAGCCGTGCGGCGTGAGAAGGACGAGGCCTCGAAGAAGCGCTTCGCCCTGATCGAGGACGAGATTGGCAAACTGCAAAAAGAGATTGCCGATCTGGACGAAATCTGGAAGGCCGAGAAAGCCCAGGCCCAGGGCTCCAAGACCATCATGCAGGAGATCGAGAAAGTTGATTTCGAGATCAAGGAGCTGACACGCAAGGGCGACTTCAACCGCGCCGGCGAACTGCAGTACGGCAAGCTGCCGGGCCTGCAAAAGCAGCTCAAGGACGCTCAGACGAAAGAAGCGGGCAAGGCCAAGAACGCCAAGGACGGCGGTCGTCCGCAACTGCTGCGCACCATGGTCGGCGCCGAAGAAATTGCCGAAGTGGTAAGCCGCGCTACCGGCATTCCGGTGTCCAAGATGCTGCAGGGCGAGCGCGACAAACTGCTGCAGATGGAAGACAAGTTGCACCAGCGTGTGGTGGGGCAGGACGAAGCCATCAGCGCGGTGGCCAGTGCCATCCGGCGTTCGCGCGCTGGACTAAGCGACCCGAATCGCCCGACCGGCTCCTTCCTGTTCCTGGGCCCCACCGGTGTCGGCAAGACCGAGCTGTGCAAGGCACTGGCCGGTTTCCTGTTCGATTCGGAAGACCATCTGGTTCGCATCGACATGAGCGAGTTCATGGAGAAGCATTCGGTGGCACGCCTGATTGGTGCGCCACCCGGTTACGTGGGCTACGAGGAAGGTGGCTACCTGACCGAAGCCGTGCGCCGCAAACCGTATAGCGTGCTGCTGCTCGACGAGGTCGAAAAAGCGCACCCGGATGTCTTCAACGTGCTGCTGCAAGTGCTCGACGATGGCCGCTTGACCGACGGCCATGGCCGCACGGTGGACTTCAAGAACACCGTGATCGTGATGACCAGCAACATCGGCTCGCCCATCATCCAGTCCATGGTCGGCCAAGCGTATGAGGACATCAAAGACGCCGTGACCGACGAGTTGAAGAACTACTTCCGACCCGAGTTTTTGAATCGCATCGACGAGACCGTTGTCTTCCACGCCCTTGACGCGAGCAACATCGAGTCG
>CAITXW010000353.1 GCA_903896425.1 uncultured beta proteobacterium
GCGATGTTGAAGGTTTCAGTATAAATTTGCCGGTCGTAAAAGATGACCGCTTGCGCGCCAAGCTGGTGTTTGATCTGTGTCAACGTATAGTTCCAGCTCGAGACGGCCTCAACTTTCCCGGTCTGCAGGGCTTCCTGCATTTCATTGGGCGTGAGTGGAACCGGTGTTATTTCCTTGCGCGTCAAGCCCTGTGCCGTCAAGAACGAGTCAAGAAAAAAGTCCGACGTCGTGCCCGGCGTGAAGCCGATGCGTTTGCCCTTCACGTCGGCGGCCTTGACGATGCCTGCGTCTGGCCTTGCCAGCACCGCGTTGTTCACGTTACTGGACTCGATATTGGCGATGACGAAGATCTTGTCACCCTTGAGCACGCTGAACATGACCGGCGTTTCTGCCACCGTCGCAAAGTCTGCCTTTCCATCAAGAATCGATTGCAGCGCCGCTTTGCCAAAAGAATGAATCAGCGGCTGGACATCAAGCCCCTGATTTGAAAAATAGCCCTTGTTCGCTGCAACGTGAATCAGGGTACTTTGTGGCTGGGTGGTGTAGGCCACGGTGACCTTCTGGCGCCCTTCTGAGCCGGCTGATCCTGCGACTTGGGGAGGCGCTTTATCGCAACTTGCCAGAGTGACTGCGCAGCATACTGCGAGAAACATTCGCCACATATCGGCTCCTTCCATACAGTTCGGCGTCAATGCATGCTAGATCATTTTGAAGTCTTGCGCAAAATAAAAATCTTGCCAATGCACGTGACCGCGCTTTGCGCGTATTCACTTTGACCGCAACAAGCGAACCTGGTCTACTGCCTCGTCTGTCAATTTGACGGCCATGGCCGCTTGCTCGTTAGCCTCTACTGCTCTTTTTTCAACCGCTGCCGCTGTTGTTCAGCGTCTCGTGCTTGCCTGCTCGCAGCAAACAAAGTCATTCTTTGAATTGCCAACTCTTTCAAAAGAGCAGCGGTTGTGAATTTGCGTTGTTCCACTGTATTCTTTCTCATGACGCTTCCCCCGAGAAATGGACTCTTTCAACTGTGACGCCGGGCATCAATCCCTACGGACCAGGGCATACCGGTGCAGGCGCCAGGAATCGTTGATGAAATCCTGGCAGCGATTGGCCGGCCAGAAACGCTGTTATGTCAGCGCCAGGGACTGGTCTGCTGAAGTAATAACCCTGCAGCAGGTCGCAACCCATCGACTTCAGAAGTTGAGCCTGTTCTTGGGTTTCGACCCCTTCTGCCGTCACACTCAGGCCCAGGCTGGTGGCCACGGCCAAAATCGCGCTCACGATGGCCAGGGTTTCCTTATCGTGAGGCAGATCTTTGACAAAACTTTGATCCACCTTGATGTTGTTCAGAGGCATACGCTTGAGGTAGTTCAGCGACGAGTAGCCGGTGCCAAAGTCATCGATCGAAATTTTCACGCCGCAGGCGCGCAACGCCCCGAGTGTGCGGATGGTCGCATTGGTGTTGGCCATCAGCACGCTCTCGGTCACCTCGAGTTCCAGGTATTGGGACACCAAGCCGGTCTCGTCCAGCGCTGCCTGCACCTGCTGGGCCAGATTGGGATCCTTGAACTGGATCGGCGACAGATTGACCGCAACACGCAAGGGGCTACCCGCGCGTTGCCACAGCGCAGCTTGAGCGCAGGCGGTGCACAGCACCCATTGGCCAATCGGAACGATCAGGCCGGTTTGCTCAGCGACCGCAATAAAATCGCCTGGTGGCACCAACCCGTGCCCGGGGCGATGCCAGCGAATTAACGCTTCAACCGAATGGATCTGTTGCGAAGCCGGGCTGATCTGGGGTTGGTAATGCAGCACAAATTCATTGCGCTCCAGTGCCATGCGTAAATCACGTTCAATTCCCATGCGCTGGATCGCCAATTGAGTGAGGCTGGCGCTGTAAAACTGAAATTGATCATGGCCACTGTCCTTGGCCAGGTACATTGCGGAATCGGCATTCTTGAGCAGTTCGGCGGCATCCTCACCGTCTTCCGGGTAGATCGCAATGCCGATGCTCGTGGTCAATCGCGCCGACTGGCCATCGAGTTGGAACGGACGACGCACCATTTCGAGGATTCTCACTGCCACCGTTACGGCGTCTTGCGGCGACTTGATGTCAAGAATCAGGACGGTGAACTCGTCACCGCCCAAGCGCGCGATCTGGACACCGGCGCGGTTGGTCCCGGCGCTGGAAACCAGATCCACCGAGCGCACGGCGTCCCGGATCGCGGCAGCCGCTTCCAGAAGGGCATGATCGCCGGCAATGTGCCCCAGGGTGTCGTTAATACTCTTGAAGCCATCGAGATCCATAAACAGCAGGCCGAAGCGTGTGTGATTGTGTTTGGACCGGTTGATCTCGCGCTGGACCTGGTCGAAAAAACTGACGCGGTTCGGCAAGCCGGTCAGGCTGTCATAAAAGGCAAGTTGTCGAATCTTCTCGTCAGCCAACTTGCGCTCGGTGATGTTGCGCGCCAGCACGACGAAGCCCTCGGTCTGACCTGGTGCAAGCTTTTTTCGCGCGACCGAGAGTTCAAACCAAAAATGCCCCTGTTGCAACTGGAGTTCATATTGCTTGCCGCTGGATACGCCCTTCTCATCGGCCTCGCGTAAAGCCGAGAGACAGACTTGTGCGACCTTGGGTGGCAAGATGTCGGTGATGGTCCTGCCGATGAACGATTCAATCGGTGCAGCCAGAAGTTCGGTGTGCGGTGAGTGGTAGCTGATGTAGCGCCCGTTCAGATCGACTTCAAACAGCAAATCCGGAATGGCACTCAAAATGGCGGCGGTCTGCGCGTGGGCAGAAATCAGGGCTTGCAAGGTGGCATGACCTTTGAGCAGGTATTTCACCCGATGCCCGATCAGCGCCCAATTGATAGGCTTTGAGATGAAATCGGTTGCACCGACCTCAAACGCGGCCTCCACTGACCCCACATCGTCCATGCCGGTCACCATCGCGATCGGCAACAAGGGGCCGGCCAGGACGCGCAACGCGCTGCAGACCTCGTAACCGTTCATGCCTGGCATGCCCACGTCGAGCATCACCATGTCAAAGGCCTGGCTCTGAAACTGGATCAAGGCGTCTTCACCACAGCAGGCCAGGGCGACCTCGTAACCTGTCTTGCACAGCGCGGCACGCATCAGAAGACGCGCCGTCGGATCGTCGTCAACCACGAGTATTTTGGCCGGTTCGGGTTTCATTTCAACTCCCCTAGAATTTCCTCGATCTCGGACACCACGCGCGGGTAATCCTGGCGCAAACGCTCAAATACCCAGCGCGCTTCTTCGAGCTTGCCGTCCCGGGCGGTCGTCTCCAACTGCCGACAGCTTGCCGACAAAGCTTTCGCGCCGACGTTGGCGCTGCTCGATTTGAGTGCGTGCGCCACAAGGCTCAGGGTCGGCGCGTCAGCGGCATCGATCGCTGCCTGCAGTCGGTCCATGGCGACCTGGGCGCCCGGTAGATAGCTGCAGAAGACCTCGCGGGCCAACGCCGTGCCGCCCGATTCGTCGAACTTGCGCAGCGTCTCGATCACCGTCAGGTCAATGGCGCCGCTGGACGCACCGGTCGGGGCGCCGATCGGTTGTTGATCAGACCTTGCCGCAGCAGCGTCAGCTGCTCTGCCATCGTTCGCCAGCCAACGTGCCAGCATCGCATGCAGGCTCTCGAGCGAGAAGGGCTTTGGCAAGAAGGCGTCCATGCCGGCGTCAATGCATTTCTTCTCGTCGTCGGGCATGGCATTGGCGGTCAGGGCCACGATCGGCAGCCGCTTCCCCTTCCCGTCAGGCTGTTGCCGGATCAGAGCGGTGGCGGCAAAGCCATCCATCAACGGCATCTGGCAGTCCATCAGCACCAGGTCAAAGCGGGTATTGCCGACCTGCTCCACGGCCTGTAGGCCGTTGGCTGCCAGATCGACCTGCAGCCCGAGCTTCCTGAGCATGGCAATGGCGACCAGCTGGTTGGTCTGGTTGTCTTCAGCCAACAGCACCCGCCCGTGCAGCGGCTGCTTGATCACGCCCTGCGCCAGGCCCGGCGCTCCAAAACCTGGTTGTGTGGTGACTTGTGCGAGGGCGATTGGCAGACTCAAATCAATACAAAATTTGGAACCCTGCCCAAGCGTGCTCTGGACACTGATACTGCCGCCCATGAGTTTGAGCAGCTGACGGCAGATTGCCAGGCCCAGTCCGCTACCACCGTATTGGCGCGTGGTGGAGCTGTCGGCTTGCAAGAAATGCTCAAAGATTCTGGCTTGCAGTTCAGGGGCGATGCCGATGCCGCTGTCTTCAATGCACAGCCGAAGTCGCCGATCGGGTCCCGCCGACCCGACTTGCGTAACATCTATGAGCACGTGGCCCTGGTGCGTGAACTTGATGGCGTTGCCAACCAGGTTGGCCAGCACCTGACGCAGGCGCAACGGGTCACCGTGCAGCGCCCACGAGGCATCCTGGGGCGTGAATTTTGCGCTGAGCTCGAGTCCCTTGTCGCGTGCTGGCTGGGCAAACATCAGCACCACATCCGCGACCACGTCGGTCAGGTCGAAGTCGATTGCTTCGAGCTTCATGTGGCCCGATTCAATCTTGGAGAAATCCAGGATGTCGTTGATGACGGCAAGCAGGTGTTGGCCAGAACACAGCGCCGTCATGGCCCACTCGCGCTGCTGCGCTGTCAAAGGGCTGCCCAACAACAGCTCGTTCATGCCCAGCACGCCGTTCATTGGCGTGCGAATCTCATGGCTCATGGTGGCCAGAAATTCACTCTTGGCCCGGTTCGCCGCCTCGGCCATTTCCTTGGCCGCCTGCAGGTCAGCAGTACGGTGCCTGACTTCGTCTTCCAGGTGGTCGCGCTGCTGCGCCAGCCGCGCTTCGCGCTCCTTGATCTGTTCGAGCATGGTGTTGAAGCCTCGGGCTTGCAGGTCCAACTCCTCAATGTCACAGGTCTGGGCGTGTTGACTGTAGTCGGAGTCACCTGCCACTCGGCGCATCAGTTGGTTCAACTCCGCCAGCGGCGCGAGCACACCAGCGTTCAGGCGCCGTAGCAGCAGACTGCTGGCAGCCAGGCCCAGCCCGGCCGCCAGTATCGTGACCAGCAATTGCCAGGCGGTCTGGAGGTACAGACCGCCCAGCTGGACGGCCATTGCCAGATGGCCCGCCCCCGTGCCATTGAACAGTGCCGGCTCCGTCAGTACAAAATGATCAAGGTGCATGGTCAGGTCTTGCGCCGCAAGTGCTGGCGCGGCAAACTCGGAGCGCACAAAGCTGGCCAGCCGCACGCTGTCGTTGGCATACAGGCCTGCACTCAGCACGTCGGGCGAGTGGTGCAGTGAACGCAGCATCTCTTCTGCCGACCTGCCGTCTTTGAACATCAACGATGCGGCAGAATTTTCGGCCAGCACGCGGGCCTGCATCTGACTGGTGTGGATCAGGTTGAACAGATTCATCAAGAAGCTGCTGATGACAATAATCACCGCCACCAACCCAAGTGCCACCACCAGCGTGATTTGATTGATGTGCTGCAGACGCGCACCGAGCGACACCTTTTGCGTCATTGAATGACCTCGGTCGCCAGCCGCAGCAACTTTGAACTCAGCTCAAGACCCGCCGCCCGCGCGGCCTGCAAATTGGCTTCGAAACTGATCTTGTTGGCTCTGACGGCCATGTTCAGACACACACCCTGGCGTGCCGCCCCGGGCTGGTCGGCTATTGTCAGCACCGGCTTGCCACGCAATTCATTTAGCGCGTGCTCCAATGCGCCATTGCCACGGCTGGCGTCTGTAATGAAAACGGCTTGGCAACCTTTAAGCGAATTTCTGCTTCTAACCTGGACTGCCAGCGTACGCTTGCCAACGGCTTTGCCCTGCAGTGCGTCGATGGTGTTACCAAAGGGGTCTGGTTCAAAAATGCACAGAGTCAAGGTGCTTCCCACCGCTGATGGCCATTCGGTAAAGAGCAGAAAGTTATAGATGAAAGCGACCTTGACCTCGCGTTCGCTGTTGCTCATGGCCAGCTCTTGTCCCATGGCGGGCATCAGCCCCAGCATGAACGCGCTGATGACCAGCAGCCGCGCCCGCCAGCGCTTGGCGCAAATGGCGCTCAAAAATGCCATGTTGCTTTGACCATCAGGCTTCGACCGATCTCGGTCTGCTGGACAGGCAGGTAATCGGAGACAAACTCGGGATGACGCTGCTTGAGCAGATTCTGGCCAATGAAGGCCAGGTTGCCCTGCGTGCCGATGGGTAACGCGTAGCGCAGGTCGACTGCGGTGTAAGCCGGCACCTGCGGGTTGCTCAAGGCGCTGACGTATTTCAGCCATAAATCGAATTGATGACCGTTGCGCAGGTTCCAGGATGAGCGCAAAGAGGCCCGGTCACGCGCCACTCGGCCCTGCCACAGGCTTTGCTCAGCCGCCGTAGCTGGATCAGTCAGTGTCGGGCTGTCCAGGTAAAGACGCGAGTAAACCGGCTGGATGCGCCAGATCGGACTGACTTGCCAGTCGGCCGCCAGCTCGAAGCCATGGGTGCGTGCCTGGGCCGCGTTGGACGTGGTCAACGGTACCAGCACCACATCTGGCGATATCACTTGCATTGGCTGTGTGACGGTGCTGAGAAGATTTCGATAATCACTGACAAAGGCGCTCAGGTCTAGCGACAGTTGGGCGCTGACGCGGCTGCGCCAGCCGGCCTCCAGCGCCGTTACGACCTCGGCCGTGACGGTACCAGGCAAAGGCGGTGCGCGCATCGTTAGAACAGACGGTATGTACGGCGGCACCGCCACCGTCTGGGACAAGGAAAAAGGCACGTCGAGCTCCAGACGCGAGGGCGTGCGCGCTGCGCGTGAGAGCGAGGTCCACCAGGTTGTGTCGGGGTCTGGGTTGTAGGTCAGACGAAGGTCGGGCTGCACCTGGGTGCCGCTCCAGCTGTCGTTGTCAATGCGGACGCCACCGCTCAAATGCAGGCGCTCGGCAATCAGGGCGTACTCGTCATGGAGGAAAACGCTTGTCAACTGCCAATTGCGCTGTGGTCGTGAAAACGGCAAGAAAGTGAACGTCAAGGAACCGGGCAGTTCAATGTTGTCGCGTGAAAATCGGTACGAAGCACCCCACACGAATGCGTGCCGATCCAGCGGCAGATTGTGCTGAAACTCAGCCGCCACGATTTGTCGATCCTCATGGATCAGGGTCTGCAAATCCACCACCGAGGTCTGGGCGGAAACCTGCCACTCCAGCTGCCCGCCATTCGCCGTGGGTTGTTCGCGGCGCAGCAGCAGATTGCTGCCGGAATCACGTTGACGCATGTCGAAAATGGGTGTCGATGCGGCGTAGCGGGTGTAGTCCAGCCGGTCATCGGCTTGTGACTGGTAGACCTCACCGACCAGCGTCCAGCTGCCGCCATCAGCGGCGGGCCAGTCGCCGCGCAGCCCAAGGCGGGTGGCCCGCCAGTTGTCATTGCCTTCGGTGCCGCTGCCCGTGTATGCCGGGTTCAGATCAAAGGCTTTGGCCGACAAGCGCAGATGACCGTCGCCTATTTTGATACCCTCCTGGCGCAGGGTGATCGAGCCCGGTTCGTCGCTGGCGCTGGAGACGCTGAGCTTGGTGCCAGGGGCGCTGGCTGCAGATCGTGAAATGATGTTGATGACGCCGTTGACAGCATTGGTGCCCCACATTGCTGCACCCGGCCCGCGGATGACTTCAATGCGCTCCACGTCGCCCAAAATGGCGTCTTCGTCTTCCCAAATGACGCCCGAGAAGAGCGGCGAATAGACACTGCGGCCATCCTTGAGCACCAGCAGCTTGTTGGCGAAGCGGCCGTTGAAGCCGCGAATGCTCACCGCCCAACGGTTGTTGCCAATACGCGCCACCTCAAGGCCAGGGGACATGCGCAACGCCTCGGGAATGTTTCTGGCGCCAGAGCGTTCAATATCCTCGCGCGTAATCACAAACACCGCCGCGGCAACCTCTTGCACATGCTGCGACTTGCGTGATGCGCTCGTGATTTCAACCTTGAGCAGATCTTCCAGCGGCAGGTCGAGCAAGATGCCACCGGCCAACACCGGCAGGGCCAATGGCACGCTGAGCGCCATCAGCAGGCGGGCCAGTGGTCGGCGCAATCTTGTGGCTGCAGCATTTCTGCTGCGAATATTGCTAATGGGCATGTAAGTGACCCTCCGCGGATGTCGGAAATCGCTGCGATCTTGTCCCAGCTTGCGTTGCAACACCGCCAAATCGGCAACGTGCTGTTGAAGGCAGTCTATGAATTTCGATGAGGTTCATCGGTGCGGTGGCGCACCGACCGACTTACCAGGGCTCGCTAGAGTCACCCGAGTCACACGTCGAAACATTCCGACAGAGTTAATCTGTGGGCGCCAAGAACGGAACCCAGCGTTACCCGCTGGGTTCTTTCTCGGCTGGTGCTGGTGCCACACGCCACTGACATGGGGATCAGGCGCCCAACGGAGTTCACGAACGATCGATGACCAGCTTAGGGCGGGCGCCCCGCAAGCTGCCCGTCGTCAGGGTCTGTTAGCGCTGCCCTACCGCCCGCCAAAGCCTCCGCCACCCGGCGTCGAAACCTCGAAGACATCGCCAACCTGCATCTGGGCCTGGCCGATGTGCGCCAGTTCTTCGACCGTGCCATCGGCACGCAGCACGCGGTTGATGCCGACCTGGCCGGGCTTGCCACCGGCGGCGCCGAAGGACGGATAAACGCGGCCGTTGGACAGGATGCTCGCTGTCATCGGCTCCAGAAAACGCACGCGGCGCACGCCGCCGTTGCCGCCGTGCCAGTGGCCGGCGCCGCCGGAGCCGGCGCGTATTTCGTAGCTGTCCAGGCGCACCGGAAAGCGGAACTCCAGCACCTCGGGGTCGGTCAGGCGCGAGTTGGTCATGTGCGTCTGCACCACGTCGGTTCCGTTGAAGCCGTCGCCGGCGCCGGAGCCGCCCGAGATCGTCTCGTAGTACTGGTAACGCGCATTGCCAAAGGTGAAGTTGTTCATGGTGCACTGGCTCGCTGCCATCACACCCAATGCGCCATAAAGCGCGTTGGTGATGCAGCTCGATGTCTCGACATTGCCCGCCACCACCGAGGCCGGCGGATTCGGGTTCAGCATCGAGCCGGTCGGGATGATGACCGACAAGGGTTTGAGGCAACCGGCATTAAGCGGAATGTCGTCATCGACCAGACTGCGAAAGACGTAGAGCACAGCGGCCATGCAGACGGCCGTGGGCGCGTTGAAGTTGTTGCGCTGCTGCTCGGATGTGCCGGTGAAGTCAATCACCGCGCTGCGCTCGGCGGCGTTGACGCGGATCGCAACCTGGATCTGCGCGCCGTTATCCAGTGGCAAGGTGTAGGAATTAATTGGGGTCAGAGCCCAATTATTCCCAGCCTTGTTCGCTGCTCTTTGTTCCTCCTCCAATAATTGGTGTCTGACCCCAATTAATTTAATCACGCGGCGCACCGATTCCTCGGCGTTGTCCTGCACGTGGCGCATATAGGCCTGCACCATGTCCAGACCAAACTGCTCCACCATCTTGCGCAACTCCTGCACGCCTTTCTCGTTGGCAGCGATCTGCGCCTTCAGGTCGGCCAGGTTCTGCTGCGGGTTGCGTGAAGGGTATGGGCCGCTCTGCAGCAGGGCGATGATGTCAGCCTCCTGCAGCACCCCGCGATCGACCAGCTTGACGTTGTTGATCTGCACGCCCTCCTCGTCGATGCTGATTGAGAACGGTGGCATCGATCCTGGCGTGATGCCACCGATGTCGGCGTGGTGCCCGCGTGAGCCCACATAAAAGCTTGGCGCGTCACCCAGGTAGACCGGCGTGATGACGGTGATGTCGGGCAGGTGCGTGCCGCCGTGGTAGGGGTCGTTGAGCACGAAGACGTCGCCGTTGTGCATGCTGTTGGCGTTCTCACGGATCACGGTCTTGATGCTCTCGCCCATCGAACCCAAGTGCACCGGCATGTGCGGCGCGTTCGCGATCAGATTGCCCGCCGCGTCGAACAGCGCGCAACTGAAATCGAGACGCTCCTTGATGTTGACCGAGTAGGCGGTGTTCTGCAGTTGCAGGCCCATTTGCTCGGCGATGTTCATGAACAGGTTGTTGAACACTTCGAGCAGCACCGGGTCCACCGTGGTGCCGGCGGCAAAGGTCTGCTCGCGCGGCACGCTGCGGCTCAGGGCCAGATGATCGAAAGCCGTCACCTCGGCGTCCCAACCGTCTTCCACTACGGTGGTTGCATTCTGTTCGGCGATGATGGCCGGCCCGCTCACGCAGTCACCCGGACGCAGATCCTCGCGCAGCAGCAGCGCGGCCTGCAGCCAACGCCTGCCGCTGTATATGGGAACGCTATCGCGCACGACGCCACACGTACGCAGATTGCGCCAGGCCTGCAGTTCATGTCGGGGCTCGTCCGGCGCGTCA
>CAITXW010000354.1 GCA_903896425.1 uncultured beta proteobacterium
GACCAGCATTACGTGGTGCAGAACGGCGAGATCGTGATCGTTGACGAGTTCACGGGTCGCTTGATGACGGGCCGGCGCTGGAGCGAGGGCCTGCACCAGGCCGTCGAAGCCAAAGAGGGCGTCGAGATCCAGGCTGAAAACCAGACCATGGCGTCGATCACGTTCCAGAACTATTTCCGCCTCTATGGCAAGCTTGCCGGCATGACCGGCACGGCCGATACCGAAGCCTACGAGTTCCAGGAAATCTACGGTCTGGAAACCGTGGTGATGCCCTACAACCGGCCCAGCAAGCGCGAAGACCAACTCGATCGCGTCTACAAGACCACCGGGGAAAAGTACCAGGCCGCTCTGCAGGACATCCGCGAATGCTACGAGCGCGGCCAACCGGTGCTGGTGGGAACGACTTCGATCGAGAACTCGGAAGTGCTGGCCGACCTGCTGAGCAAGAACAAGCTGCCGCACCAGGTGCTCAACGCCAAGCAGCACGCGCGTGAAGCCGAGATCGTGGCCCAGGCCGGGCGTGCCAAGATGATCACCATCGCCACCAACATGGCCGGTCGGGGCACCGACATCGTGCTCGGCGGCAATGTCAGCAAGGCGATTGAAGCGGTCGAAGCCGACGAGGCGCTCAGCGCCGAGCAAAAGCAGCAGCAGATCGACGCCATCCGTGCCCAGTGGGCGATCGACCACGAACAGGTCAAGGCGCTGGGCGGCTTGCGCATCATCGCCACCGAGCGCCATGAGTCGCGCCGCATTGACAACCAGTTGCGTGGCCGCTCCGGGCGTCAGGGTGATCCGGGCTCCTCACGTTTCTACCTGAGTCTGGATGATTCGCTGATGCGCATTTTTGCCGGCGACCGCGTCAAGGCGATCATGGACCGTCTCAAGATGCCCGAAGGCGAAGCGATTGAAGCCGGCATCGTGACGCGCTCGATCGAGAGTGCGCAGCGCAAGGTGGAAGCGCGCAATTTCGACATGCGCAAGCAGTTGCTCGAGTACGACGACGTCTCGAACGACCAGCGCAAGGTGATCTACCAGCAGCGCAACGAAATTCTGGACGCGCGTGACCTGACAGCGCAGATCACTTCGCTGCGCGAAGGCTGCTTTAACGACCTGGCGCGCCAGTACGTGCCGGTGGAATCGGTGGAAGAGCAGTGGGCGATTGCAGCGCTGGAAAAAGTGCTCTCGGATGAATGGCAGCTTGCGCTCGATCTGCAAGGCCAGGTCAGTGCCGCCAGTGCCATCACCGACGAAGACCTGCTCGAGAGTGTGCGCGCGGCAGCGAACGAGGCCTTCGGTGCCAAGCTCGCGCTGGTCGGCGCCGAGAACTTCCTGCAGTTCGAGCGCATGGTGCTGCTGCAAAGCATCGACACGCATTGGCGCGAACACCTGAGTTCACTCGACTACCTGCGCCAGGGCATCCATCTGCGCGGCTACGCCCAGAAGCAGCCGAAACAGGAATACAAGCGCGAAGCGTTTGAGCTGTTCGGGCAACTGCTCGACGCCGTCAAGAACGACGTCACCAAGGTGCTGATGACGGTCAAGATCCAGTCCGGCGAGCAGTTGGACGAGGCAGCGCAAGCGATGGAGGACCGTGGCGAGAGCATTTCCAACGTGACCTATAGCGCGCCCACCGAAACCGGTGAGGTCGAGACCGTGGTCGATGAAGAAACCATCAACAAGCGCGTGGCGGCATTTGGCGGCAGCGTGCCGCGTGTCGGTCGCAACGAGCCCTGTCCCTGCGGCAGCGGCAAGAAATACAAGCATTGCCACGGCAAGCTGGCGTGAGATCGGAAGCGTAGTCATGGCTGTCAATTTGTCGGCGCCGAATCCGGCTGAACTGTTTCCGATTGCGGGTGTGCGCCTGGGTGTTACCGAAGCCGGTGTGCGCAAAGCCAATCGCAAGGACCTGACGGTCGTGTTGCTCGATCAGGGCACGGCAGTGGCTGGCGTCTTTACGCAAAACCGTTTTTGCGCCGCGCCGGTGCAGATCTGCCGTGAACATCTGGCGCGCACTTACGACATTCGCGCCTTGCTGATCAACACCGGTAACGCCAACGCCGGCACCGGCGTCGATGGCCGGCGCCGCGCCATCAGCACGTGTGTTGCGCTGGCCGTCAAGCTCGACATCGCGGCCCACGCGGTGCTGCCGTTTTCAACCGGCGTCATCATGGAGTCGCTGCCGGTTGATCGTATCGAGGCCGGGCTTGATGGCGCACTGGCCGATGCCCGCGAAGACAACTGGCTGCGCGCAGCCGAAGCGATCATGACCACCGACACGGTGGCCAAGGCCTTCGGTACGCAACTGATGATTGACGGTGCGCTGGTCAGCATCACCGGCATCAGCAAGGGCGCCGGCATGATCCGCCCCAATATGGCGACCATGCTCGGCTTCATGGCGACCGACGCGTGCGTTACTTACGAAGTGCTGGAGCAACTGGCCAAGGAACTGGCCGAGGGCTCGTTCAACCGCATCACGGTTGATGGCGATACTTCGACCAACGACTCGTTCTTGGTGATTGCCAGCAACAAGGCGCCGCACGCCGTGATTGATTCGCTTGACAGCGTGAGCGGGCGCGCGCTCAAGGCCGCCATGCTGGGTGTTGCGAAGAACCTGGCGCAGGCCATCGTGCGCGACGGCGAAGGCGCAACGAAATTCATCACATTGAAGGTTGAGGGCGGCAAGACGCAGGATGAGTGCCGTCAAGTGGCTTACGCCATTGCGCACTCGCCGCTGGTCAAGACCGCTTTCTTCGCCAGCGACCCCAATCTGGGGCGCATCCTGGCGGCTGTCGGTTACGCCGGCATTGCCGATCTGGAGCAGACCGGGATTGACCTGTACCTGGACGATGTTCATGTTGCCACCGGCGGTGGGCGTCACCCTGACTACCGCGAGGAAGACGGCCAGCGTGTCATGCAGCAAAGCGAAATCACGGTGCGCGTGGTGCTCGGGCGCGGTGACGCGGCAGACACAGTCTGGACCTGCGACCTGAGCCACGACTACGTCTCGATCAACGCCGACTACCGCTCATGAACACACAGTTCGAACATCTGTTGCTGCGCGCCGAGCAACTCATTGGCCGCATCGAGGCGGTGCTGCCGCAGGCGCTGACGGCGCCTGACTGGCGTGCTTCGGTGGCCTACCGCTACCGCAAGCGCAGCAGCGGCCACGGTGTGCTCGAGCCGGTGCGCCACGTTGGCGCCATGCGGCTGGAAAACTTGAAGGAAATCGAGCCGCAAAAGGAAAGAATCCTGCGCAACACCTTGCAGTTCGTCGAGGGTCGGCCGGCCAATAACGTGCTGCTCACGGGCGCGCGCGGCACCGGAAAATCTTCGCTGATCAAGGCCTGTCTGAACGAATACGCCGCGCGCGGCCTGCGCCTGATCGAGGTCGACAAGGCCGATCTGACCGATCTGCCCGACATCGTGGACGTGGTCTCGGAGCGTCCCGAGAAATTCATCGTCTTTTGCGATGATTTGAGTTTTGAAGACGGCGAGCAGGGTTACAAGGCGCTCAAATCCATTCTCGACGGCTCGGTCGCGGCGACCACGGCCAATGTGCTGATCTACGCCACCAGCAACCGGCGTCATCTGCTGCCCGAGTACATGAAGGAAAACCTCAGCTACAAGCACACCGATGACGGCGAGGTTCATCCGGGTGAGGTGGTGGAAGAAAAAATTTCGCTCTCCGAACGCTTCGGCCTGTGGGTCAGCTTCTACCCGTTCACGCAGGATGAATACCTGACGATCGTGGCGCAATGGTTGCAGTCGTTTGGGGTGCAGAGCGATGCGGTGGCCGCAGCGCGCGGGCAGGCGCTGGTCTGGGCGCTCGAGCGGGGTTCCCGCAGCGGACGCGTTGCCTACCAGTTCGCACGCGACTACGCCGGCCAGCACGCCAGCGGCGCATGAACAAGGCGCGTCTGGTCGCCGACGCTGAAGTGCCGCGTGAAGGTGGCCCTGAGCGTGCCATTGTCGAGGTGGCAGTCGGCGTCCTGATTCGACCCGATGGTCACTTTCTGCTGACCTCGCGCCCGGTGGGCAAGGTCTACGCCGGTTACTGGGAGTTTCCAGGCGGCAAGATCGAACCGGGTGAAAGCGTGGTCCAGGCGTTGCAGCGTGAGTTGCACGAAGAGATCGGTATCCACATCGAAAACGCAACGCCGTGGCAGGTCGAAACCATGGACTATCCGCATGCGCTGGTGCGACTGAATTTCTGCAAGGTGTTTGCGTGGAAGGGCGAACTCGAAATGCGCGAAGGCCAATCCTTTGCCTGGCAGTGTTTGCCGGTTCAGGTGGCTCCCGTGTTGCCGGGTACGCTGCCGGTGCTGCGCTGGCTGGCTGCCGAGCGGAACTTCAAGCAGCACCCGTAGCCCGTATTGCGCTTCATACGGGCAACATCCATACAAGTCACGTCTGCTATTGCAGTGAGCCCGGATCGGTGAGCTGATCTTCGGCTGCACCCTGGTCCGGCAGGCGGAAATCTTCGCTGGCCCAGGCGCCCAGATCAACGTTCTTGCAGCGCTCACTGCAAAAGGGGCGAAACGGGTTGCTCGGCGCATAAACCGCAGCGCCCTTGCACTGCGGGCAAATCACTTGGCGTGCCGCCTGCCGCGCGTTCTCCGGGATCAGACTCATGAGCAGAGCGTCAATTCAAACGTGGCGTCTGCCGTGCTCGGGTGCAGGCGTTCATCGGATTGCATCTGCATCAATCGAATGGAGACCAGCAGGCGATTGCCGCTGATCTCGGGGATCAGATCGAGCGACGAATCGAGTGCCAGGCGCAGCAGTTGAAAGGTCCGGCCCTGTGGCAGGTTTTGCTGAAACTGCCCGGCACTGGCCATGACTTTTTGTGGCACGCCCGAGTCACGCAGTAGCTTGAGCAGCAAACGAACTGATTCGGCCAATGGGGCCAGCGTGTCGGCCCAGCGCGTCAGATCCGTGCGGCGTTGCAAAATGGTCTTGTGCTGCCATGCGTAGTAGGCGGGCAGGTCGAACTCGCAGGTGCCGCCGGGAATGCCGATGCGGCTGCGGATGCTCATGAGCCAGTCGTTTTCGGTCAAGGCCTGCCCCGCTTTGCCGGGCAGGCTGCTCAAGGTTTCGAAACACTGGTCGAGTTGTTTGATGACCTGGTCGAGTACATCCTGCGCAATGGCCGGGTTGTTGCGATAGCTCTCGAACGCATGGCGTTGCCGGTCCAGGTCCTTGAGAACGTCCGATTTCAGGTCGGCCCGCGTCGCCACGTCCATGATTTCGAAAATGCTGGACAGTGCAAAGTGATGGTCCAGCGCCGGCTCGCGCGAAATCAATTCCGCCAGCCGTAAAAACAGGTGTTCCAGACGCAGATAGGTGCGAATGCGCTCGTTAAAGGGATATTCGTAAAGGATCACGCTGGTTTCTTCGCTGGGCCGATGCAGGCGTTACCCGGATCATAGCCCGAAGCGCGGTGCCAATTGGCGCACCTCGGTGCCCAGTTCAGCCAGTGTCAGATCGACATTGAACAGAACGCTGTCAGCGGCGCCCAGGCGCTGGGCGCGACTGGCCTGTGAGGCAATGATTTTCTCGATATCAGCGCGCGGCAACTGGTTACGCGCCATGACCCGGCTGATTTGAATCTCGGGCGTGCAATCGACGACCAGTACATGGTCGACCCGCGCGCGCCAACTTGGCGACTCCACCAACAAGGGAACATCGAACACGATGCAGTGGTGACCCAAGTCCATCGCACGCTCGGCCTGCGCCAGCGTTTGCTGGCCGACCAGGGGATGAATAATGGCTTCAAGCCGGCGTCGCGCGTTGGCGTCGCTGTGCACCAGCGCGCGCATCCGGTCGCGATCCAGGGCCCCTTCGGGTGTCACGAAGGTCGCCCCAAACTCGGCGGCAATCGCTCCCATGGCGAGGCCGCCGCTGATGGTGAGTTGGCGCGAGATGGCGTCGGCGTCGATCACGGCGGCACCCAGCTCAGCCAGCAGGGTTGCCACCGTGCTTTTGCCGCTGCCAATGCCACCGGTCAGGCCGAGCCGAAACACCTCGCCCATGTTTTAGAGACCGACGGCGCGCAGCATCGCGCCCGGGCCGGCGATCATGGCGGTCAGGCCTGCGCCGGCCAGGAAGGGGCCGAACGGAATCTGGTGGTCAGCGCGCAAACCGCCGGAGACCTTCATGCCGATGCCCACCACCGCGCCGATCACCGAGGCCATCAGGATGATGGGTACCAGCGCCTGCCAGCCAAACCAGGCGCCCAGTGCGGCGAACAGTTTGAAATCGCCGTAGCCCATGCCTTCTTTGCCCGTGATCAGCTTGAAGCCCCAGTACACCAGCCACAGCGACATATAACCCGCTACCGCGCCCCACAGGGCGTCGGTCAGGCTGGGCTGCGTCCAGTGCAACGTGGCGGCGATCAATCCAGCCCACAGCAGCGGCAGGGTGATGTCGTCGGGCAGCAAGGTGGTGTCCCAGTCGATCAGGGTCAGGGCCAGCAAGGCTGCGGCAAAGCCGCTCCAGAGCAGGGCGCTGCTGCCAGCGCCCCAATGCCAGGCGCAGTAGAAGAACAAGGCGCCGCTGCTCAGTTCGACCAGCGGGTAGCGTGGGCTGATGCTTGCTTTGCAGGCCGAGCAGCGCCCCCGCAGGACGAGAAAACTAAGGATTGGAATGTTCTCAAACCAGGTGATTGGATGCCCGCACTTCGGGCAGCGCGAGCGCGGCAGCAGCAGGTTGAAGGTTTCGCTCTCAGTGGATTCCAGACCGTTCATTTCAGCGCACTCGGCCTTCCACTGCGCTTCAAGCATCAGCGGCAGTCGGTAGGCCACCACATTGAGGAAACTGCCGATCAGCAGGCCCAGAATGCCGAAAACGGTGGCGTCAAGCCAGGGTATGGCGGGCATCAGACCACCTGCCCGATTTTGAAGATGGGCAGGTACATGGCGACCACGATGCCGCCGATGACGGTACCCAGAACCACGATGATGATGGGCTCCATCAGGCTGGAGATGCCGGCCACCATGTCGTCAACTTCGGCCTCGTAGAAGTCGGCTGCCTTGCCCAGCATATGGTCGATCGAACCCGACTCCTCGCCGATCGAGCACATCTGCAGCACCATGGAGGGAAACAGGTTGGCATTGGTCATGGCCACCGTCAATGCGGTGCCGGTCGAGACTTCTTGCTGAATCTTCTTGGTGGCCTTGGTGTAAACGGAATTGCCAGCAGCACCGCCGACCGAATCGAGCGCCTCGACCAGCGGCACGCCGGCGGCAAACATGGTGGAGAGGGTGCGCGTCCAGCGCGCTACGCAGGACTTGTCCACCAGAGCGCCAAAGATCGGCATCTTGAGCATGATGCGGTCCATGATTTGCTGCACTTTTTCATCGCGCCGCCAGGCCTGCATGAAGAAGTAAAAGCCGCCGCCCAGGCCGCCGAAAATAAGCCACCAGTACTTGACAAATATTTCACTAAGGGCAATTACTGCCAGCGTTGGCGCTGGCAGGTCGGCGCCAAAATTGGCAAACACTTCCTTGAAGGCTGGCACCACGAAGATCAGGATGATGGCGGTAACGACAAAAGCCACCACCAGAACCGAGATCGGGTACATCAAGGCTGACTTGATCTTGGACTTGATGGCCTCGGTTTTCTCCATGTAGACCGCCAGCCGGTCGAGCAATTGGTCCAGGATACCGGCCGCTTCGCCGGCCTCGATCAGGTTGCAATAGAGGTTGTCGAAATAAAGCGGGAACTTGCGGAACGCAACGCTCAGGGAGGTGCCGGTTTCCACGTCGTTGCGAATATCGTTGAGCAGTTTGGTGACACTCGGGTTCGGGTTGCCGCGCCCGACGATGTCAAACGCCTGCAACAGCGGCACGCCGGCTTTCATCATGGTGGCGAGCTGGCGCGTGAAGATGGCCAAGTCTTTGGGTTTGATCGTCTTGCCCGAGCGCATCCTGCGCTTTTTGATCTTGGTCGGCAGCACGCCCTGGCGCCGCAGGGACGCCTTGACCTGGTTTTCGCCACCGGCGCGGACTTCGCCCCGGACTTGCTTTCCGTTGCGGTCCTTGCCTTCCCATTCGAAGACGAATTCTGTGCTGCCCTTCGGCGCTGCAGTTGCCATGTGCTTCCTTGATGACGCGAATATGTGTTGCTGACGGTTATCAAACAGACACCGAGGTGCCCGTGGTTGCAGAAGAAATGTTCACGGCGGCCATAATGCAGGAATGTACTACGTCAGAAACGGCCCCTGCCAATCATCGTCGATTTTGCATCCGTTTGCACGCCAGGGGGCCTTCCCGAAGTGGTCCTGCCCGTGTCGAAAGCAGGCTTTTCTGTGACCTCAAGCTTTGATCCCGCAGTCTGCCCCTTGTGTGGGCGACCCAACCAGTGCGCCATGGAGATCGAGCGTGCCACCGGTGCGCAGCAAGGTCCGTGCTGGTGTGCGGAACTGCGTTTCGGGCCGGATTTGCTGGCGCGTATCCCGCAATCGGCGCGCGGCATGAGCTGTGTTTGCGCCGCTTGCGCCAGTGCTGCAGCGCTGAAAGAGCCCGGCACTGCCCCGTCTTCATCCTGAGGGCTGCGGACTGTCCTGATACACCTTTTTAAGCAGCCGCACCAAGGTCATGCGCTCGCTCGCCGTCAGGCGCGCTGCCACCTCGTTTTCAAGAGCAGTTGCGACGGCTTCCGCCTCGTTCATCAGTGAAATTCCGGCTGCGGTGGCGTGCAGGCCGCTGGCGCGTCCGTCGGTGGGGTGCGGTCGCTTGCGGATCAGGCCGCGTTTTTCGAGCGCGGTGATTAGACCCACCAGATTGGGCGGCAGAATGCCCAGCGTGCTGCACAGCTGGCGTGACGTGATGCCCGGGTTGTGCACGATCAGCGAGGCGACGGAAAAGTCAACCGGCCGCAGTTTGTAGTCGGCCATGCGCGGCAGGAACACTTCAATCACCGCCAGCGAGACGCGCCGCGCGTTGTAGCCCAGCAGCGTCTCCAGGTAGCGGGTGTCGACTTCGTCAACGGCGACGCTTCGGGTTGAATGGGCAGTGGGCATTGAGACCGGCTGGCTTAGCTGTGTGTTTTGGTGGCGGACGAGGCTGCATCGGCGCAGCAACTCGCTGCGTTGATGATAGCAAGCCGCATGGCGAGCTCGGGCATGATCCAGCGCTGCAGCGCCTGCGCCGGTGCCTGCCAGCGCAGCGTCGCGGCCTCGGGCGTTTTGGCAATCTGGGCAAAAGACCAATCGAGCAGGCACAGTGCCACGGCGCGCAGGAAATCGTCGGCAAGCCAATGCGCCAGGGTGTCGTCGCTCTTGGCTGCCAGCGAGATCCGATCCGCATGCGCCTGCAACTCGGTCAAGCGGGTCAGCACCTGCGCGTCAATCGGCTGCGGCGGATCAAGGTCCGAGCGCAGATCGTCGAGCCAGAGCCCGAACGCGCCAGCGCCATCGGGCAAGACCTTGCGCAGCAGCAAATCAATCGCCTGGATTTCATTGCTGCCTTCGTAGATCATGGTGACGCGGGCGTCGCGCACATGCTGCTCGATGCCCGATTCGCGCACATAGCCGTGCCCGCCGAAAACCTGCAGGCATTCGCTGCTGCCGTAAAACGCCTGCTGCGTGAACGCCGCTTTCAGAACCGGTGTTGTCAGGCTGCACCAGCGCAAGGCAGCGTCGCGCCGCGCGGCGTCCGGGTGGTGCCGGGCGATGTCGAGTTCAACCGCCGTGCGGTAGGCGATCACACGACCACCATCGATCCAGGCGCGTTGCGTATCAAGGATGCGGCGCATGGCCGGGTGTTCTTTGATCAGGTCAGCGCCCGACGGGTCAGTCGTCTTGCGCCCCGGTGCGCGCATCTGGCGGCGCTCCTGCGCGTAGGCGTCGGCCTTTTGCCAGGCCGCCTCCAGCAGACCAATGCCCTGCATCGCAACGTGCAGTCGCGCCGAGTTCATCATCACAAACATGGCTTGCAGACCGCGCCCGGGCTGGCCAATGATTGCGCCGCTGGCGGCTTCAAATCGCAGCACGCAGGTCGGACTTCCATGCAAGCCCATCTTTTCCTCGATGCGCTCGCAGTACACGGCGCTGCGCGCGCCATCGGGCATGAACTTCGGCACCAGGAACAGCGACAAGCCCTTGCTGCCCGGTGGCGAATCGGGCAGGCGCGCCAGCACCAGGTGCACGATGTTGTCGCTCAGATCGTGTTCGCCGCCCGAGATGAAAATCTTGGTGCCGCTGATCTGGTAGCTGCCGTCGCCCTGCGGCACGGCGCGCGTTTTGACAAGGCCCAGGTCGCTGCCGGCTTGCGGCTCGGTCAGGCACATGGTGGCCAGCCATTCGCCACTGGCGAGCTTGGGCAGATAGCGTTTCTTCAACGCGTCCGACGCATGGTGCTTGATGCACTCATAGGCGCCGTGCAGCAGGTCGGGCGCCATGGTCCAGCCGTGGTTGGCTGCGTTGAGCATTTCAAACAGCATCACCTCCAGCACGATCGGCAGGCCCTGCCCGCCGTCTTCTGTTGCGGCTGCCAGCGCCGGCCAGCCCGCTTGCCAGAAGGCTTGATAGGCCGCGCGAAAACCGGGGGCCATCGTCACCTGACCGTCCTTGAAGCGGGCGCCGATTTCGTCGCCGATGCGGTTCAGTGGCGCAATCACCGCGCCAACAAACTTGCCGGCTTCTTCTACCAGTTGTTGCGTCAGTTCGGCGTCGAGTTCGCGGTACGGTGGCAGCGCCTGCAGGTGTTGTGAAGCGCGCACCACCTGCGACAGCACCAGCAGCATCTCGTCGGTTTTGGGTTGGAACAGCAAGGTCTTGTATCCGTCAAATTCAGAGGCACAGGCGTTTGATTTCTTCGGGCACAGGGATCGCCTTGATGCGGTCCGGGTCGTCGGCGGGACGAATGCAAAAAGCGCGCGTCTCGACGCCTTCGCACAGCACATCGTCGCCGCGCTGGATGACGTGGCGCATCAGAAAAGCCTTGTTGCGCCATTCCTGAATGCTGGTGTAAATCTGTAGCGTCTCGCCATAGGTGGCAGGGCGCCTGAACTTGACCTGAATCTCCAGCAGCGGGTCGCCGATGATGCCGGTGGTCTTGACCAGTTCGCGCCAGGGCGGCACACCGCACTGCATGAAAAAATTCAGCGACGAGGCGTCCATCCACTTCGCAAAATTGGGAAAGAAGACGATGCCGGCGGGGTCGCAGTCACCGAACATCACGTTGACCTCGTAGATGACGACTTTGCTCATGGCGCGTATTCAACCGCCACTGACGCGCAGCACCACCGCAACAGCCGAGTCGCCGGCGGCGCAGCCGCCGAAAGCGCCGACACCGCCACCGCGCAGCGCCAGTTCCTCGATCAGTTCGATCACGCTGCGCAGGCCGGTCGGGCCCTGCGGATGACCCCAGATCAGCGAGCAGCCGTAGTTGTTCATCTTCTCCAGCGGGAAACCGGTCTCGATGGAAAAGGCGATGTCGTTCACGGCAAACGGGTTGTGCGTCTTGATCGCATCAACATCCTTGATCTCCAGCCGGGCGTTTTTCAGCGCCGCCATGACGGCCGGGGCGACGGCCATCGGCATATGGCCCTTTTCAACGCGGGCCTGCCCAAAGCCGAGCAACTCGACGACGATAGCCTTGTCCAGCGAAACCTCGTCGGCCTGCTCGCGCGTGGTGACGATGACGCCGGCATTGCCGTCGGCCGGATGCGTTTGCGAGCCGAAGGTCACGGTGCCACCGGGCTTGACGGGCTTGAGCTTGGCCAGGCCTTCGGCCGTGGTGGCGAAAATGCCGTCGTCGGCGCTCAGCGTTCCGGTCTGCTTGCGAAAGCCCGAGTCGGTGATCGGCGCGTCCACCATGTAGCGGCGCTGGAAAGCGCGGTCGTTAGCCAGTGCCTGCTGGTACTGAACGTAGCGCGCGATCGCCACCTCGTGCTGCTGCGCCATGCCGATGGAGAACTTGGCGGCCACGTTTTCGGCGGTGTCGATCATGGCGTTGCGGGCGTAGGGGTCCATGGCGAAGTTGTCGAGCACCCAGCGCTCGGTGATGCCGGTGCCGCCCGGGGCCGAAGGATCCGGGTAGTAAACAATTGGTCCGTTCGAGCAGCGGTCTGCCATGATCAGCAGCGCGCACTGCGCCGAGCCGTCGGCCACTTGCGCGGCCGCCATCTGCAAGGAGCGCGCGCTGGTGGCGCAGGCCTGCTGCACGGTCGGGCCGGCAACATGGTCGATGCCCATCATGCCGGTCACCCAGGGCAGGCCGTAAAAGACGCCGTGCTGCGGATTGGTGACGCCCAGAATACCCAGGTCAATGCGCTCCATCGGGAAGCACTTGGCGTCGAGCGCGGCCTTGCCGACATTGGCTGCAAGTTTCAGGCTGTTGAGGTGGCTGATCGGCCCTTGCCATTTGGCAAAAGGCGTGGACCAGTAAATGCCGTAGGGAATGAATGCGCGGGTCATGGGGTTTCTCCAATTGATCAAATGTGTTTGGCTTGCCACTGGGCAAAGCTCGAACCGCTCAGCGCCAGTTCCTTGAGCAGCGGGGCCGGCTGCCAGTACTGCGGATCGAGCGTTTTCTGGAACGCAAGAATGCCCTCTTAAACGGTCTTGAGCCCGAGCGTGTCGGCGTAAAACATCGGGCCGCCGCGGTA
>CAITXW010000355.1 GCA_903896425.1 uncultured beta proteobacterium
ACGGGCAAAGGCCCGATGGTCGGGAACAAAGTTTCCCACGCCAACAACAAAACCAAGCGCCGGTTCCTGCCGAACCTGCAATATCGCCGCTTCTGGGTCGAGACCGAAAACCGCTGGATTCGCCTGCGGATTTCAAACGCCGGTCTGCGCATGATCGACAAAAACGGTATTGATGCTGTGCTCGCAGATCTGCGCTCACGCGGTCAAGCCTGAAACCATTAAGGACTAATCATGGCTACCAAAGGCGGACGCGAAAAAATCAAGCTGGAATCGACAGCCGGCACCGGTCACTTCTACACGACCGACAAAAACAAGAAGACCATGCCCGAGAAAATGCTGATCAAGAAATTTGATCCCAAAGCTCGCAAGCACGTGGACTACAAGGAAATCAAGCTCAAATAAACCGAGCTTCCCGACATAAAAAAACCCGGCTCATCAGCCGGGTTTTTTTTTGCCTGAATGGCAAGTCTCAAGCGTTCTTGGTGGCAACGATGACCTGGAAGTTACCAAAGAAAACCGTGCGACGCTCGCAGGTGAAGCCGCCCATGGCTTCGAGCTGCTTGAGCGGATCATGCGAATCCCACAGCGCCAGGCCAAGCGGCTCGAACACTTTGAAGTAGGTCCAGCTCAGCGCGCGCAGCACCCACAGATCGGGACGATGGAACTCGGCCAGATAGAGCTTGCCACCCGGTGTCAATACGCGGCCCGCTTCCTTCAGGGCCTGGCCCTTGAGGTGGTGCGGCAGTTCGTGCAGCAGGAAGAAGATCACATTGGCGTCAACCGAAGCGTCGGCCTGCTTCATGGCAGTCGCGTTTTCCTCCAGGAACTGGATCTTGCCGGGGTAGGCCAGCAGTTTGCTCTGGGCGTGATCAAGTTCGTTTTTGATGATGTCGGCAATCAGCACGCGCCGGGCACCGGCGTCGATCGCCGCAGTCACGACACGCGGAATCACGTTGCCAAAAGCGCAGGAGGTGATCAGTACGTTTTTACCGCTTAACTTTGTCTTGAGCAGACCATCCACGATCGTCGACACGAGGCGGTCATATTGGAACAACAGAATCGCGGCAATGATCGGCTGGAAATCGATCATACGGATCAGGCGCATGTTGGAGTAAATCGGATAGACGTGGTCGGCCTCAGCCGGCGTGCCGGGCATGACCGCGCGCATGATCAAAGCGCCCCGTGTCACCGTGAAAAAGAACAGCGCGGTAAAAGACAGAACAGCAACCACCGAAACAAACGAGTACAGCAACCAGGCAGGCATAGCTTTCCTTATGGGATTCGAGACAATCTGGGGGATCAGCGCGCCAGCAGGCCAACGCGCATCACGCAGCGAGCATTATCGCCGTACCGACCCTGAATACTCGCGATATTACTTGATACAGGACAATATTCTACGCCGCGCCCAGCACCGTTAAGCCACCGAGGAAGGGACGTAAAACCGGCGGCACGGTAATGGAACCGTCGGCATTCTGGTAGTTCTCGATCACCGCCACCAACGTGCGCCCGACCGCCAGACCGGAACCGTTGAGGGTGTGCACCAGCTCGTTCTTGCCCTGCGCGTTCTTGAAGCGCGCCTGCAGACGCCGGGCCTGGAAGGCTTCGCAGTTCGATACCGAACTGATTTCACGAAAGGTGTTTTGCGCCGGCAGCCAGACTTCAAGGTCATAGGTCTTGGCCGCGCCAAAGCCCATGTCACCGGTGCACAGCGCCATTACACGATACGGCAGCCCGAGCTTTTGCAGGATGGCCTCGGCGTGGCCCGTCATTTCCTCCAGCGCCGCATAACTTTTGTCTGGATGCACGATCTGCACCATCTCGACTTTGTCGAACTGGTGCTGGCGGATCAGGCCGCGCGTGTCACGCCCGGCGCTACCGGCCTCGGAGCGAAAGCACGGTGTGTGCGCCGTCAACTTGATCGGCAATGCGGCTTCGGGAACAACCTCGTCGCGCACAAAGTTGGTCATCGTCACTTCACTGGTCGGAATCAGGTACAGCGCCGTGTTGTCGGGCTGCGTCTCGCCCTCTTGCCCGCCCTTCTTCGCGGCAAACAGATCGCACTCGAACTTGGGCAACTGGCCGGTGCCGCGCAAGGTATCGCCGTTGACAATGTAAGGCGTGTAGCACTCGGTGTAGCCGTGCTCCTGGGTTTGGACGTCGAGCATGAACTGCGCCAGTGCACGGTGCAAGCGGGCAATCGGCCCCTTCATCACGGTAAAACGCGCGCCCGTCAACTTCACACCCATCTCAAAATCCAGCCCTAGCGGCGTGCCCAGATCGACATGGTCTTTCACCGCGAAATCAAAGGCACGCGGCGTACCCCAGGTGCGTGCCACCACGTTGCCGTGTTCATCCGCACCCAGCGGCACGCTCTCATGGGGCAGGTTCGGCACCGCCAGCAGCAGCGTCTGCAACTCGGCCTGAATCTGATCAAGGCGCGCGGCCGAGCTTTCCAGTTCGTTCTTGAGACCGGCCACCTCGGCCATGACGGCATCAACCTCAGCCTGCCCGGCAGCGCCCTTGGCCTTGAGCTGACCAATCTGCTTGCTCAAGCTGTTGCGCCGGCCCTGCAATTCTTCGGTGCGCATCTGGATCGTCTTGCGTTCAGACTCCAGCGTCTGAAATGCGGCCACATCAAGGAAAACCTGGGGTTTCTTGCGGGTTTCCAGGCGCGCAACGGCGCCAGCGAGGTCTTTTCGGAGCAGGGTAATGTCTAGCATGGTTCGATTGTAGTTTTGAAGGAAGTGCCCCAGCGGCTCAGAGCGTGTGCGGCTTCAAGCCCTTGGGCAGCGGAAACTTGACGGTTTCCGGCGTGCCATTCATCGTTCGCACCGAGACCGCGCCGAGCGCCTTGATGCGATCGAGTACCTGATTGACCAGGATTTCAGGCGCCGACGCGCCAGCTGTCAGACCCACGTGCTGCGCGCCCTCGAACCAGACGGGCTGCAATTCATCCGCGCTGTCAACCATGTAGCTCGGTGTTCCGAGCTTGCGCGCGAGTTCGGCCAGGCGGTTGCTGTTGGAACTGGTGGGGCTGCCAACCACGATCACCACGTCCACCTGCGAACTCATGAACTTCACCGCGTCCTGCCGGTTTTGCGTGGCGTAGCAAATGTCTTGCTGTTTGGGCTCGCGCACGTTCGGAAAGCGCGCCTTGATGGCGGCGGCAATCTCAGCGGCATCGTCAACACTGAGCGTGGTTTGCGTCACCACCGCCAGCTTTTCGGTCTGCGCCGGGCGCACGCGCGCCACGTCGGCCACATCTTCAACCAGGTGGATGCCGCCTTCGAGCTGGCCCATGGTGCCCTCGACTTCCGGGTGCCCCTTGTGGCCGATCATGATGAATTCAAAGCCCTGTTTGTGCAGCTTGGCCACTTCTACGTGCACCTTGGTCACCAGCGGGCAGGTCGCGTCGAACACCTGAAAGCCACGCGCCGCCGCTTCCCGTTGCACGGCGCGGCTGACACCGTGTGCCGAAAAAATCAGCGTGGCGCCGGGCGGAACCTCGTCCAGGTCTTCGATAA